>CALIBA010000305.1 GCA_938045435.1 uncultured Selenomonas sp. | reverse complement strand
TCGTCTGGAAACGGTACTGCCCATTCAGAGCCTTCACGGTGTTGCCTACCTGCTTCTTCACATCACCTGCCGATGCGGCCACCTTGCGCAACGGATTATCCAATCTCTGATTTTTACGTTCTGCCGGATGCAATCCGTACTTCTGTTCCAGTTCCCTGCGGATACGGTCGCTGCGGCGGTAGAGAAAATCCCGGTTGAGCCTTTTCCCGTTCTCGTCCACGTTGACCGTCACGATGTGCAGGTGGTGGCGGTCGATGTCCTCGTGCTTGAATACAAGATAAGGCTGGTTTCCGAAACCGAGTTTTTCCAGATACTCGCGGGCGATATTCTGCAACTCAATATCGGTCAGCACATCCTCCGGGTGCGGGTTGAGAGAGATATGCACCACCGGCTTCTCGATCTTCATCTGCGGTGGCAGGAAGGTGAGAAAACCCTCCATCGCCTTGCCTATGTCCACCGTTCCCGAACCGTCATTGTAGATGCGGTTGGTGGTGAGAAGCCGCCCCTGCGCCTCGTTAATCTTCTCCCCGTTGTAGGCAATCGCGCCGTACAACGAACTTCCTACACTGATTTTTGCGACCATTTTGCCTCCATTTCCCTTGAAAGTTCCACAATCCGGCGGCTCAGTTTCACGAGTTCGACGGTGTGTTGCTCTAATTTGTAGAGCAACGCCATCGCCTTTTTCTCTGAAAAATGCAGCCTCAGTTCCTTCACGACTTGGTTGTAATTCGTACCCACGGCACGGAATTGTGCATGAAAATCCGACAGTTTGGTGTAATAGTCCACCAACGTCTTGTCCACCTTCAGCACCTTGAACGGTTGCCCGAAGAAGTGCGCTTTGAGGAAAACAGACCGTGCATAGACACCCGATTTTCCGAACATGGCGAGGAAACGGTTGTGTTCCTCCTCGTTGAAACGGACGGTGTACCGGTACACCGCCGGATCAAGTTTGGGATTTCTCCCTGATTTGCTTTTCCTTTTCTCTTTCATATTACTTTGGATTTAGCGGATTGACGGCATAAGCCGCCGCTTCGGATTACAGCACCGCAGTTCTGAAAGGCTTCCCGACTTCGGAGGGAAAGCCCGCCCCCTGCAAGGGCAAGTGCTTTTCGTGGCTGCTCAAAATATTTTGAGCGGCTGAAAAGACATCTTGCTATGTTCAGGTGAACATAAAAATCCGTCGGGGACGGATTGGGGATGATTCCTTTCAAACTCCGGGCTGCGCTACCTGCGGCGTACCCTGCCGTTCGGGTGCAAAGTTACGCCCTTAAGGCGATGTCCGACAGAGGCTTGACCCGGACAATCAGTGCCAACCGGCGCAACGTGCTGCCACTTGCCGGAGAAGTGATACAAGTTCCAAAATATCCTTGTTTATTTGCAGTGTGATTCGGATGTGGGACTGAAAATACACTCCTTCCGCCGGATGTTCGGACAGCAATCCGGGCATCAATCCAAACGGTTGAAAACAGGTGTATGTATTCAGATAGTTTTCCAAGCACACGTCCGTGCGGACGGATAAAAGCATGGACGGTTGGACAAACCGATGAATACCCGCAGGCACAGCCGGATTAAGGAGTGAATAAATAAATGAATGGGAGTGCGTGCGTACGTACTAATGACAATACGCTACCGCCACCGGACAGATGTATAACCAAATAAATTATCAAAAAAATGAAAGAAGCAACTTATGTGGCAATCTCCACGCAGAAAGGTGGAGCGGGTAAGACAACCCTGACAGTGCTTGTAGCAAGCTATCTGCACTATGTGAAAGGCTACAACGTAGCCGTGGTGGACTGCGATTTCCCGCAGTACAGTATCCATGACATGCGCAAGCGTGACATGAAAGCCGTCATGGAGGACGGGCATTACAAGGTGCTGGCGTATGAGCAGCTCAAACGACTGAAGAAGAACCCGTACACCATCAGATGCAGCCGTGCGGAAGATGCGGTAAAGACCGCCGAAAATCTGGTGGCAGCGCAGCCCGACCTCGATTTCGTGTTCTTCGACCTGCCGGGAACAATCAACAATGCCGATGTGGTGCAGACCATTTCCCAAATGGACTATATCTTCACGCCCATCATCGCCGACCGTGTGGTGATGGAGAGTTCCATCAAGTTCGCCACTGTCATCAACGAACAGATGATAAGCACGGGCAAGTCCGGCATCAAAGGGATTTACCTCGTGTGGAACATGGTGGACGGACGCGAAAAGACTGAACTTTACAAGGCATACGACAAGGTCTGTGCCGAGTTCGCCCTGCCCATTCTGGAA
The DNA here is from genome assembly GCA_938045435.1 of uncultured Selenomonas sp. GTDB lineage: Bacteria > Bacillota > Negativicutes > Selenomonadales > Selenomonadaceae > Centipeda. The sequence continues at coordinate 6,499 of CALIBA010000305.1, read as the reverse complement.
ACACATCTACCGGACAGTAAGCGCTTCCGCAAGGAGACGGCGGCAGAACGCAAGGCGGTATTCCGCTCCACGGCGTTTCCGGCGGACAAAATACTGGTACGCGGCAGCAACCTCGACAAACTCGTCGATGAGATTCTCGGCATCATCAAAAACTGAACGGCATGGCAAAGAAAACAAGAATCGAGGACATCGACAGCGAAGCCGTAATCAACTCATTTCGACTGGACGATACAAGCATTCCGCCGGAAGCGAGAAGCACGGACGGGAACGCTCCTGTCCCACCTCCGAAAGAAGCGATACAAGAAGCCGTTTCTCCACCCGCCTCGCACTCCAAAGAGGAGCCGGAACGCAGGCGCAGGAACAGCAAGCCGGAAAAATTGGATTATGACACAGTATTCATATGCGGTTCCAATATCACGGCAAGGCTCGGCAAGCAGGTCTATATCCGCAAGGAGTACCACGACCGCATACAGAAGATGCTTCATGTAATCGGAGGCAACGAAGTGACTATCGCGGCATTTCTTGACAACGTGCTGACACACCATTTCACGCTGTTCCAAGACGAGATAGCCGAATCGTTCAAACGGCACATGGAATCCTATAATTTATAAACACTCAAAAACAACAAAGAAGTATGAAAAGAACAAATAAGAACCGTCAGGCTGAGTATCTGCAAACAGGAAAGAGTGAAAGAACCGCTGTCCGTGCAGCAAAGTGTGTAACCGACTACGGGCATGAAAATACCGACGTTGACTTCCGCAAGGATAAAGGCAGAGACAAACCGCTCTCGACTTTCCTGCAAGCATCGGAAATCAAAACGCGGCAATGTATATACATCAGCCGAGAAATTCATGAGAAAGTCGCTATCGTTACCAGTCGGATGGGAAACGGTTTGAGCATCGGCAAGTTTGTGGATAACATCCTCCGCGACCATTTCCGACAATACGGGCAGCAGTACATGGAACAGATTGAAAACGCCCAAAAAGTAAGATTATGACAAAGGCGTTTTTAATCGTATCGGTTGCTTGCAACGTGTGGTTTCTGTTTCTGCTGTTCTATGACCGCATCATGGACATGAAGCTCATCCGTTTCTTCAGACATATTGCCGGGCTGTGGCGGTCATTGGACAGTACGGTGGCAGAGCAAGGAAAGGATAAGGAAATACCTCACGCAGACACCTCGGACATCATTGGCAAGAGCCGTTTCAAGATGGCATCGACCCGGACAACCGCTGCCATACCGACGCAAGAAGCCGCCACTTCGGAAAAAGGCATTGAGCTGTCGGAGGAAGAGGCTACTTTTGACGACGGAAACACGGAAACCGTCTCACGCCCGACACAAGTACCGGAGGACAAACTCGATGAAACCTTCACGAGCATCCCGCCCTCGGAACTGGAGTACGGAGAAGATGAACCGGAGGATGAAGAACCAGACAAAAAGCAGGCTTCGGGAAGTAGCTTCGAGGATATTGACATGGCAGTACACACCATACGGAAGGAATCACCATCCGATGAGGAAATGCGACACGCCGGAAAGGTCATGACGGAACTGGACGGGACAGAGCTTTTCACAAGAATAACGGAACGCCTGACCGATGAAGCAATGAGCGAGAGGATTGCAAAGGCGATGGCAGTTTTCGTGGACACGGTGAACATGACCGTGACACAACAAAAGGAAAAGGTGTTCGTGATTCCCGACAACATCGAGGAGTTCGACTTCCGAAACTATGTATAACAACTAAAAAAGAATGGAAATGAAAACGTAAAATGACGACACCCACGCGCACGGCGGTACAAGGTACAGCCAACCCGCAACGGACAGCCCCAAGTCCGTAGAAACAAACGGGCAACCACTAAAACCAAAGTAAAGTAATCAAGTATCAACCGCCCGAAAAAGGACTATCCACCCTTTGGACGGCACAAAAAAGAACAGTTTATGAACAAGAACATCAGACAAAAGTTAATCATCGCTGCGGCACTTATGATTGCCGCAACCGCCTCCGCTTTCGCACAGGGAAACGGTCTGGCTGGCATCAACGAAGCCACCTCTATGGTGAGTTCGTATTTCGACCCCGGCACGAAATTAATCTACGCCATCGGCGCGGTAGTCGGGCTTATCGGTGGCGTGAAAGTGTACGGAAAATTCTCGTCCGGAGACCCGGACACCTCGAAGACCGCCGCCTCGTGGTTCGGGGCTTGTATCTTCTTGATTGTCGCCGCCACTATCCTGCGCTCATTCTTCCTTTAATAAACAATGTATGGCTGAATACCCGATAAACAAGGGTATCGGCCGTCCGGTCGAGTTCAAGGGTTTGAAGGCTCAGTACCTCTTCATCTTCTGCGGAGGTCTGCTGGCTCTCTTCGTCCTGTTCGTCATCCTCTATATGGTCGGCATCGACCAGTGGATATGTATCGGCTTCGGCGCGGCATCGTCTTCCGTCCTCGTATGGCAGACCTTCGCGCTGAACGCCCGGTACGGCGAACACGGGCTGATGAAATTGGGAGCGGCAAGGAGCCATCCCCGATACCTTATCAACCGACGGCGGATCACCCGATTACTCAAACGGCAACGAAAGGAAGAAACGACATGAGAAATACATCCAAAATGACAACACTGGAAAACAAGTTCCCCCTGCTGGCGGTGGAGCATGGCTGCATCATCTCCAAAGACGCCGACATCACGGTGGCTTTTGAGGTGGAACTGCCGGAGCTTTACACCGTGACGGGCGCAGAGTACGAGGCGATACACGGCTGCTGGTGCAAGGCTATCAAGGTGCTGCCGTACTTCTGCGTCGTGCATAAGCAGGATTGGTTCATCAAGGAGAAATATATGCCGGAGTTACAGAAGGACGACATGAGTTTCTTGAGCCGTTCCTTTGAACGCCACTTCAACGAGCGTCCGTACCTGAAACACTCCTGCTATCTCTACTTGACCAAGACGACGAAAGAACGTAACCGTATGCAGAGCAACTTCAGTACGCTGTGCCGGGGACATATCATCCCGAAGGAGCTGGACAAGGAAACCGCCGGGAAGTTCATGGAGGCCGCCGAACAGTTCGAGCGCATCATGAACGACAGCGGCTTTGTGAGGCTGCGCCGCCTCTCCACCGACGAGATTGTCGGGACGGAGAAGTCCGCCGGGCTGATAGAGCGTTACTTCTCGCTCATGCCCGAAGGCGACACGACCTTGCAGGACATCGACCTCTCGGCAAAAGAAATGCGTATCGGTGACAACCGCCTGTGCCTGCACACCCTCTCCGACGCGGAGGATATGCCAGGAAAGGTGGCTACCGACATCCGCTACGAGAAACTCTCCACCGACCGCTCGGACTGTCGCCTCTCCTTCGCCTCCCCCGTGGGGCTGCTGCTTTCCTGCAACCACATCTATAACCAGTATGTGATTATCGACAACAGCGAGGAAAATTTGCAGAAGTTCGAGAAGTCCGCAAGGAATATGCAGTCGCTATCCCGATACAGCCGGAGCAACAGCATCAACCGCGAGTGGATAGACCAGTACCTGAACGAAGCCCATTCCTACGGGCTGACCTCGGTACGGGCGCACTTCAACGTCATGGCGTGGAGCGATGACGCGGAGGAACTGAAGCATATCAAGAACGATGTGGGCAGCCAGCTGGCAAGCATGGAGTGCGTGCCGCACCACAATACCATCGACTGCCCGACGCTCTACTGGGCGGCGATGCCCGGCAACGCGGCGGACTTCCCGGCGGAAGAGAGTTTCCATACATTCATCGAGCAGGCGGTGTGCCTCTTCACGGAGGAAACCAACTACCGCAGTTCGCTCTCGCCCTTCGGCATCAAGATGGTGGACAGGCTTACGGGAAAACCGTTGCACCTCGACATCAGCGACCTGCCGATGAAGCGGGGTATCACGACCAACCGCAACAAGTTCGTGTTGGGTCCTTCGGGCAGCGGCAAATCCTTTTTTATGAACCACCTCGTGAGGCAATACTACGAGCAGGGTACGCACGTGGTGCTGGTGGACACGGGAAACTCCTATCAGGGCTTGTGCGAGATGATCCGGTGCAAGACAAACGGGGCGGACGGGGATGGTGAGCGGGTTCATGGCGTTATCCTTTGTCATTTCCCCGCGCATCGGTCAGGGTTGCCTGCGGCAATCCTCTGAATTTGAACAGGTTGGGGCAATGCAGGCGGATATTGGCAGCGGCTTCTTCCGTTTTTTGCTTGTTGCTGCCGGTGTCGTACTGGATATGCCGCAAATAACGCGCACCCGCATGGGGGTAATAAACCAGATGCAGGGAGCATACCCAGCTGCCGTTATCGAGACGATAGCTGTCCGGCGAGACGGCATGAATGCTTGCCCAGGGAATATCCGCTTCACTGTTTCGCGTCATGCCATAGCGCCAGTAATGTACGCCCACAGGGTCAATGCGGACAAAGCGGTGCCCCGATAGCCCGGAAAACCAGTGCATCAGTGAGTCGTAAAGAATATAAATCGCGCCCAAAAGCAGTAATAAAAAGAAACTGGCTACTCCTATGCCCGCTGCTACATCCCTTATTGTTTTGGCATTCACCATAAAAGCGATAAAAAAAGTCAGTGCAACCAGTGCCAGCACGACCATCACAACGCCAATCAAACAGCCGTCCCCGTTATCACCGGTGCCAAATTTCCAGTATTTCCGCCAGTCTTCGGGAACATCAGCAGGAATTAAGCCGGATGGTACGGGCGCGCTGCGCAAGTGTCGTCGGACAAATGCCGCCAGCAATTGCGCCAATGCCTTGCCGCGTATCGCCTTGCCACGCGCATCCCGCCAAACCGCACCCTGCAATTTCAGCGCAAGGTGTTCCAGTCCGTCTTCGTCCGTGCACCAAACGAGACACAGGCAATCATAATGGCGGTGTAACTGGTATTCGTCCGCCCAGGCGTCAAACACATTTGCCCACGGCACATGGAATGTTTTCTGGCGCGCCACATCGTTATGCCAGACGGTAATGCCTTTGGCATCGAAGCGGATAAATTCACGCCGGAAAAAGAAACGGGCGTAGCGCCAGGTCAGATAGCAGCCATGCAGGGAAAAGGCGGCTATAAATAATGAGACCATTGCCCGGTCTTTATGCTTTTCATCTGTATCCAGAGCAATAAGATAAGCCAGCCAGGCAGTAATGAGCGCGTAACAAAGAACGCGCAACAGGCGCAGCCAGCGGCGGCGGAAAAAGACCGTTTGCGCGGTCATGAGCGGGGTGCCTGCAATGGCCGCGCGTCCAGTCCGAGCCAGACGTCCGCGTCGCTGACGATGACCGGGCGTTTTATCAGGGTCGGCAAGGCGCACAGCAGCGCGATGAGCGCGTCCCCGCCCGCCGCCTCGGCGGCAAGCACTTCGGCCTTGCGCGCGCGGTATGTCGCGGAACGCTTGTTGATGAGCGCCGTGCCGAAGCGGGCGAGCCAGTCGCGCAGTAGGGTTTCTTCCGGCGGGGCTTGTCGCAGGTCAATGAAGTGATAGCGCACGCCGCGCTGGTCGAGGATGTTGCGCGCCTTGCGCACGCTGTCGCAATTGGGGATGCCGTAGAGTTTCATCGGGGTGAGAGGGTTGCAGGTGAAGGCGCAATTGTTGTCTGAAGCGGCGCGCAAGGCAAGGCGCTTTCGCCTTGTGCTATAGTCGCCGCTCCATTCACAACCGGAGAACATGATGTTTTTATCCCTCCCCCGTATTTTGCCGCTCGTTTTGGCATTGATGCTGCCTGCCTATGGTGACGACAAGCCGGCGGAAAATGCGAAAAGCGCTGAATCTGCGGAAAACGGCAGTATTGTCACGGAAACTGCAACAGAAAGCACACCGGCACCGCTCAAGGACGTCAATAATTTCGATATTTCCGGCGTCAAACTCGGCATGACCTGGGACGAAGCGCGCACCGCAATCAAGGAAAATTTGAAAATTACGGATAACGAAATCAAGGTATCAGGATCAGCCCGGCTTTTAGTCAGCGGGAAAGAAGTTCCCAATGCTTTTTCGGTAAAAAAAGGCGACGATACGATCGAAGTAAGGTTTATGCCCAATGCATTACATGACAAGCCGGATGAGCTTGCAGTTGAGTCCGTTAAATACGAAACGTCCGCCCGCAATTGGGATACCTATCTGGACGCCGCTATCCAGAAATACGGCAAACCGGAATTTGGTGGCGAAAGTGCAGCGGGAAAAACTTTTGCCTGGTGTAATCGTTGCGCCTCCCGGCTTGATTATCCCAGTTTGACTTTTGGTCAGGAATTCAGCAATCTGAAAATCCAGTTATGGGATCCCCGCTATATGAATGCACAACAAGAATTTGAAGACCGCGGCAAGGACAAAACGCCAAAATTCTGAAATATCCCGCACATCACAAAAACGCCCCGCATTGCGGGGCGTTTGGTTTTGACCGTTTCGATCATGCAGGCGATGACAAGCGTCCCTGCAACACCGTCCCCGCTTCCTGCAATACGGCCGCCAGCGGCGCGTAGTCCGTCAGGGCGGATGCTTCATCGCAGG
>CALIBA010000304.1 GCA_938045435.1 uncultured Selenomonas sp. | reverse complement strand
GCTACGGCTTTGGCTGGCAAAGGGAGTATGCCGCAGGCTCGCGCCTGAGGAATGCCCCAAAGAGCTATACAAGGCACATCAATCCATGGGACTATGACAAGTCCCTCGCCGTCGAGGACAATACGGCGGGCGTGGACGATGCGCCCAATTCCTACGTCCACAACTATAAATTTATCCGGAACGAGCACGGCTTTATCTGGGACAAGAACGGCGAATACTACGGCAGACAGGCACCGCCAATGACCTATGAGGAGGTACAGAGCGTCCTGCCGCAGATCTTTAGCGGCGGGATTACCGACCCTGCCATGCAGGCGAAATACGATGCGTTTACAGCCCTGCTCCGCGCACAGAATGATTTCGCCAACGACCCGCGCTTTGTCGGCACCAACGATACCTACAAAATGATGCCCGTGCTCGGCTACTACGGCGCACTGGCGGCGTTTGGCCCTGCGTATCAGCAGGATAAGAACATCACATTCAACGGCATGTACTACGGGCAGGGGTTTGCCGAGCGGAAGAACCAGCTCCTCATCGGTGAAGCGGATCTTACCAAAATGTATGCCTATGTCAAGGACAGCTGGCAGGTGACGCCAAAGACCATCCTGACACCGGTACTGCGCGTTGACCACAGCGACCGCTTCGGCTCTCACTTCACGGCAAATCTCGGCATGACGCATATGCTCACCCGGCACAATAGGCTCAAGGCGAACATCGGCACGGGCTACGGCGAGCCGGGGCTTGGTGAGCTGTTTTATAACTGGGAGATGTATGGCGGCACAGGAGCCGACCATCTCGGCTGGTACTGGATCGGCAACCCAAACCTAAAGCCTGAAAAATCCTTGAACATCGACCTTTCAATAGAGGGCGAAAACAGCCGCACCTACGGGCGGGTCGGGGTATTTCACAACGAAATCTCAGACTACATGACCCACTATTTTACGGGGCAGCTCGTAGATTTTAACTTTCACGGCAGGAGCTTCCGCAATGTGCCCGACCGCATTTACTCGTTCAAGAACATCGGCAAGGCAAAACTCTCGGGACTTGAGGCGGAGGTACAGCATACATTCAGCAAGCACTGGAGCGCAAAGCTCGGCTACACCTACCTGCACGCCGTCAACACGAGCGATGAGGAGCTGCCGCGCCGCCTGCTCGACCGCCCGCGGCATAAATTCGACATCGGGCTGAACTATAAGGACGAGGCACACGGCTGGCGCGCCGCTCTCTGGGGCAGTTTCTTCAGCCGCATGCTCGACAGCAACTCCGTCAAGACGGACGACCTGTTTGATAAGGACGCGAACGGCAACTACATCAAAAAGCGCGGCGATTACCGCGAAAAGAGCTTCGGCATCTGGAACCTCCTCGTCGAAAAGGACATCCGCAAGGACTTCACCGTCTATGCAGGAATCGACAATCTATTCAACCATCAGGACGACGACCGCGCCTATCATGACCGCACATTCCGTTTCGGCATGAATATGAAGTTTGACGCGCTTGGCTCCTTCCTCGGCGCAGGCATTCACCGCAATGCAGACGGCGTGCTCGTCGATCAAAACGGCGTACCGCTCAAGAACTTCTACGGTGCGGATTTCTTCCTGCGCCGCCCCGAGACGGCGACCGACGGACGCGCAAAGGGCAGCATTGACTTTTTCGGCGACTACCGCATGCGGACGAATGCCTATCGCGGCTACAACCGCGCGGAGATGCGCGAAACGAAAGAGACGCAGGCGGACGCGGACGCGGCACGCAACTACGCGGACCGTCCGGCACATGGCTTCGGGCAGCGTCTGCGCATCGGCGCGGACTACCGCATAGATGATAAACTCGGTGTAAAAGCCGTCCTTGCAACGGGCAAGGCGAACGATGCGGCGGATCCCGTGGACGAAAATAAAGGGCTTGGCGGCGTGCACGTCGAGCGTGCCGAGATCACAGGCAGTCCGGGACGCTGGGACTGGACGCTCGGGCGCATCCATGAGCCGATGGGCGTGACGGGCTACT
>CALIBA010000303.1 GCA_938045435.1 uncultured Selenomonas sp. | reverse complement strand
GACCGCTCGTTGATGTCCTCATTATAGCACAGAGCACCTGCTCTTGTAAGAAGAAACGATATTCCTCTCTATTTTATTTCTGCTTTGCTGAGATCTTTGCTTGATAAACATAGATGAGGTTGTTGCGTGAAAACAATGTGCAGCAGTCTCATCTATGTGCAAAAAAGTAGTTCCCGGTGCTAAAAAACACCGAGAACTCTCGTAAATTATGAACATGTAAACAAAATTTTACTGTCAACAAGTTATTTCATGAAGCTAAATGCACGCTTGCCCGGATAGACTGCACTTCCGCCCAGTTCCTCCTCAATACGCAGGAGCTGGTTGTACTTTGCGACGCGTTCGGATCGAGAGGGCGCACCCGTCTTGATCTGCGCCGTATTGAGCGCGACCGCAAGATCTGCAATCGTCGTATCCTCTGTCTCACCCGAGCGGTGCGATGTGACCGCCGTATACCCCGCCTTGTGCGCCATCTTAATCGCTTCAAGCGTTTCAGACACAGAGCCAATCTGGTTGAGCTTGATGAGGATGGAGTTGCCCGCACCAAGATCGATGCCCTTCTTCAGACGCTCCGTATTTGTGACAAAGAGGTCATCGCCAACGAGCTGAACTTTGTGCCCAAGCGCCTGCGTCATCGCCTTCCAACCGTCCCAATCCTCCTCATCCAGACCATCCTCGATGGAGTAGATGGGATACTTGTCAACGAGCGATGCCCAATGCTTGATGAGATCATCGGAGGAGAACTTTTTGCCCGATTTTGGCTGGTGGTAGAAGCCCTTCCCCTTTTCGCGGTCCTTCCATTCAGAGGCCGCTGCATCCATCGCAAGGACGAAATCCTCCCCGGGTTTGTAGCCGGCATGCTCGATGGCCTTCAAAATGTGTTCAATCGTATCTTCATCAGAGTCAAGATCGGGTGCAAAGCCACCCTCGTCGCCCACCGCTGTCGTCTTGCCTTCCTTTTTGAGGAGAGACTGGAGCGCGTGGAACACCTCCGTTGACCAGCGCAGCCCTTCACGGAAGGTCGGTGCGCCCGCCGGCATAATCATAAACTCCTGTGTATCAACGGAATTTGTTGCATGTGCACCGCCGTTGAGAATATTCATCATCGGAACGGGCAGAACGTTCGCCTGCAGACCGCCGAAGAAACGATAGAGGGGAATGTCCTCGGACTTTGCTGCGGCATCAGATGCAGCAATCGATACAGCAAGGATGGCATTGGCACCGAGCTTGGACTTATCTTTGGTGCCGTCAACGTCAAACATCGCCTGATCTACTGCATAAATATCGCTTGCCTCAATCCCAAGGAGCGCAGGGGCAATCTTTGTATTGACATTCTCGACAGCCTTCGAGACCCCCTTGCCGCCGAACTTCGACTTGTCTCCGTCACGCAGCTCCAGTGCCTCAAACTCCCCCGTAGATGCACCGGAAGGAGATGCACCGCGGCCAATCGTGCCGTCCTCCAGAATAACCTCCGCCTCGACTGTCGGATTTCCACGCGAGTCGATGATTTCACGGCCAATAACACGAGCAATTCTTAAATAATCACGCATGAATATTCCTCCTCAACATCAACAAAGGGAGCCATCCCCCTTGATAACCTTTATCTTGTATTATACGATTTTTCAAGTGAAAAAGTCAATGTAAGACGTGCATTCCGATAAGGATTTATGGGCGCTTTCTGGAATTTTCCGACAAAACTATTCTTTTCACGTCCTTTTATTATATTGTATTTAGTGATAACCATTACTAATGTATAATTTTTAGTATTATGTGACTTAAATCACAAAACTCTATCAAATAATATGCTATGATATGAACTGTCAGCGGGATGTAAACGTCCTCCCCGACATCTTTCCCCCGCTGATCATCCCTCTATAAGGAACGTCTCCCTGCGTTCCTCTTTGTAAGGCGAACATCCTTACATCCCATTTCTCAAGCCGCAGATTTTCCCAATCTGTGTGCATCCCTTTCCAGGAAAAAAAGCTCGCCCGGCAGTGGATTGCAGGCGGGCTTTTTTTCGCGCTTTTATAAACGAGTGCTGCACTTTCCGTGTAATAAGCACGTCACTGAAGAGCGACATCGAGCATCATCATCAGTGAAAATCCGGCCGCAAATGAAATGACGCCTATATCTGAATGCGGTCCCTCGCTCATCTCCGGAATCAGCTCCTCGACAACGACGTAGAGCATTGCGCCGGCGGCAAAAGAAAGGAAATACGGGAGCAGCGGAACGATGAGCCCTGTGGCAAGAATCGTGAGCGCACCGCCAATCGGCTCCACAACGCCGGAGAGCACCCCACACCCAAAGGAGCGCCATTTCCCCATCCCCGCTGCCCGCAGGGGCATGGAGATGATTGCGCCCTCCGGAAAATTTTGCAGGGCGATGCCGAGTGAGAGCGCAAGCGCCGCACTGAGCGTGATTCCCTCACTGCCGCCAATCCATCCCGCATAGATCACACCGACAGCCATGCCCTCCGGGATATTGTGCAGCGTGACGGCCAAAATCAGCATCGTTGTACGCGACAGACGTGTATGCGGTCCCTCTGCCTCTTTTGCATCCATATGCAGATGCGGGATCGCATGATCGAGCAGAAGCAAAAAAAGTGTCCCCGCCCAGAATCCAACCACCGCCGGGATAAATGCAAACTGCCCCATCTCAGATGCAGATTCCATTGCCGGAATGAGCAGGCTCCAAATTGAGGCTGCAACCATGATCCCCGCCGCAAATCCTGTAAGCGCGCGCTGTATGTTATGGTTCAACGCGCCTTTCAGAAAAAATACACATCCTGCGCCGAGCGTCGTCCCGATGAATGGAATCATAAGCCCCTGAGCCACTTCGAGCACAGCACATCCCTCCCCTTTATTTTCATATTATAACATGTTCCCTTTGCAACAACAAACGAGAATTTTTTACGAAACATACAGAAGGAATGCTGCATTTGCCTTGAAATGCAGCATTCCTTTTTCATACTTTTTGAGCATCTGCGGCGATGCCCTGTTATTTATCCATCATTTCAGTCATCCATCTACGCAGAACGCATGCATGATTGATCTCAGGATCCTTTGCACCATAGAGAAGCGTGACGTTTTCTCCATCTGCAAGATGTACCGCAGCCTCCTTTGTATGAATCGGGGCCGCCTCTCCCATCGAAAGCTCCAGCCAATATTTCTCCGTAAACTCCTCGAAATGCTCTGCCTTGTGCCCAAACCATTTGCG
>CALIBA010000302.1 GCA_938045435.1 uncultured Selenomonas sp. | reverse complement strand
TCCGTCGCAGAGAGTTCGGCCGCCTGCTTGGTGCGCGCCACGTGTTTGCGATCGAGTGCGACGACTCCATTCTCATACGTCTTGGAGACATTTTTCATCCGAATCATTGTGTATATCACATTCCTCTCATGTAAGGAACTGTCGATAAAATCAACCTTCCTTAATAAAACTGTTCTTCATTATAGCACAAATCGGAAAAACATCAAAACCTCACGTTGCTATTTTTACACATACATGCTATGCTTTCCCCATGAGAATACAACTCACTCAAAAGGAATACAAATGTTTTTAAGGAAAACTTTTTTTGCGGGGCTTGGATGTCTAAGCCTCACCCTCGGTATTGTGGGCGCATTTCTCCCTGTGCTGCCAACCATACCTTTCATACTGCTCGCAGCTTGGTGCTTTGCACGCAGCTCCCGCCGCCTCGAACAGCGACTGCACCGTACACTGCTCTACCAAAAGACCATGCGTCTGGTGCAGGACAGCCGGCGCGGCATGCGCCTTGCGCAGAAGCTGCGCGTCATGATTCCCGTAACCGTGCTGATGGGGATTTCCTTTTGGCTGTCGGAACATACTTTTGCCCGCAGCATGATTGCCCTCGCATGGTGCATCCACGTATTCATTTTTACCGTTCAGATTCCAAATAAAAAATGAGCTGCTGCGGCAGCCCATTTTTATTTTAGGAAGCGCGGATGCGTAAATGTGCCTTGATATTTATGGTGCATCGTACGCCTAGATGTAGGTCAGCAGGATCTCGCAGGATCCGGTCACATCATACGCACCAATCCCGGCGGGAATAAACGCCGTCTCTCCGCGCACAAGCACCAAGCGCTGCATGCCGTGTGTGAGCGTGCACATCCCATCCGTAACAACGATGGCATGAAATGAAGCTGTATCTGCCGCAAGGCACAGTGTCTCTTTTACAGTAAACTGGCAGACTGTAAAATATTCGGTCGCCGCGAGAAGCCTCCCCTGTCCGCCGCGCAGGAAACCGAGCCGCGCCTCTAAAGAGCGCTCCTCCTGTGGAAGGAGCTGTGCAACATCCTGTGCCTTTTCGATATGCAGGGCACGCGGCTTGCCGTCTGCGGCGACCCGTCCGTAATCATACACACGATATGTGACATTCGATGCCTGCTGTATCTCACATATGAGCGTCCCCGCACCGATGCCGTGCAAAGTCCCCGCGCGCACAAGCAGTGCGTCGCCCCGCTGTACGGGGACATGACAGAGCACCTCAGTGATGGAGCCATCTGCGGCTCTATCGGCAAGCTCTTGACGCGACAACGGCGCCGATACGCCATAGATGACTTCCGCGCCTTCTGCCGCGTCAAGCACATACCAAAGCTCTGTCTTACCCGCGTCGCCCTCCATACGGCGTGCATAGTCATCGTCCGGATGCACCTGCACCGAGAGATTCTGTGCGGCATCAATGAATTTAATGAGCACCGGCACATCTGAGCGCCCCCCCGCCCGTGTGCCGAGCGCCGCCGGATGATCAAGTAGCCACGCGGCAAGCGTCTGTCCGTCTGCTGCACCGCTCGCAATACGGCACAGCCCATCCGGGTGCGTCGAAAGCTCCCAGCTCTCTGCCACAACAGAAAGCGTGCATTCCTTCCCAAAATCATCCCTAAGACGCGTTCCGCCCCAGAGATAATCCTTGAACGCAGGGGTCAGTTTTATCATATAGGACAAGCATATTCACTCCTTTTCCCATAATTATCCATAAAATCTCAAAAAATGCAAGCCGCATTCCATTTGACAAAGGCATACGGATTCGATACAGTTAGGGAGAAAAAGATTTGATTTGGAGGACTCAAATGATACATTGTAAAGAGGTCAACTGGCACAGCCGGCATCTTGACCGCAATATGAATATCCGTATTTATGGCAGTGCAGACGGTACGCCCATTCTCGTCTTTCCGACACAGGATGCGATGAGCGATAACTTTGAAAACTTCGGTATGATTGATGCGCTCGCAAATGATCTCGGGCGCGTGCAGCTTTTCTGCGTGGATACGGTCGATACGGAAACATGGTCGAACGTTTGGGGCGATAAACCTTGGCGTGCGCGGCGGCAGGAGGCGTACTACACCTACATCATCAGCGAAGTGCTTCCCTTTATATCTATGGAGAACAGCTCCGGCCGCATGCCTCTTGCAGCAGGGTGCAGCCTTGGGGCAATGCACGCCGCCATCGTATTCTTTCGCCGCCCCGATCTCTTTGGCGGCGTTCTCGCGCTCTCCGGCGTCTACGATGCAAAATTCTTCACGGATGGATGGATGGACGGTATGCTCTATGAAAACTCCCCCCTTGACTTTCTCAGCAATATGCCCGCAGATCATCCATATATCGAGCTCTACAATCAGCGGCGGATTGTCCTGTGCGTCGGGCAGGGCGCATGGGAGGACGAAGGGCGCCGCACAACTGCACTCATGGGTGATGTGCTCTACCACAAGGGCATTCATGCGTGGGTGGACTTCTGGGGCTACGACGTTGACCATGACTGGGCATGGTGGAAAAATCAGTTTTCCTACTTCCTCCCGTTCATGCTCGGCGAGCAAGTATAATGAATACATCGAGGTGAGATCATGAACTTTATCTTCGTTTCGCCACAGTTCCCACGTGTCTACTGGAATTTTTGCGATCGTTTGAAAAAGAAGGGGGTCAATGTGCTCGGCATTGGAGATACCCCTTACGATGCACTTGCACATGAGGTGCGTGAGTCTCTGACGGAGTATTACTTTGTCCCATCGCTTGCGGACTACGACCAAATGCTGCGCGCCGTCGCATTTTTCACCTTCAAATACGGGCGTATCGACTGGCTCGAATCCAACAATGAACACTGGCTCGAAAGTGATGCACGACTGCGCACAGACTTCAACATTAGAACAGGATGGCAGATTGGGGATATACAACACATCAAGAACAAGTCGGCAATGAAGCCTTTTTACAAGCAGGCGGGTATTCCCACCGCACGTCTGCATAAAGTCACAACCCTTGAAGATGCAGAAAAGTTTCTCTCAAAAGTCGGCTATCCCGTAATCGTAAAGCCCGATATAGGCGTCGGTGCAACAGACACCTACCGCATTGATACCCACGAGGAACTATACCATTTTTATGCAGCAAAACCGGCAGAACCTTACGTCATGGAGGAATTCATCACGGGCGATATATGTTCCTATGACGCCATCGTCGATGCAGATTCCAATCCCATCTTTGAATCCATGACCGTCTGGCCGCCATCCGTCATGGACATCGTCCTCTATCAGTTGGATCTCTCATACTATACGACAGACCACGTGCCCGAGGCATTAAAAGAAGCCGGGCGTGCTGCACTGAAGTCCTTTGGCGTACACAGCCGCTTTGTCCACTTTGAGTTTTTCCGTCTGACGAAGGAAAAGCCTGGGCTGGGCAGCGTTGGGGATTTTGCAGGACTGGAGGTCAACATGCGCCCGGCCGGCGGTTATACAACAGACATGATGAATTTCGCACACTCTACCGATGTCTATGAAATCTGGGCCGATATGA
>CALIBA010000301.1 GCA_938045435.1 uncultured Selenomonas sp. | reverse complement strand
TACGCCGCCGACATCGAGATGCTCATCGCCCGGTCCACGGGCGGCGAGATCGGCATCCTGCCGGAGCACATTCCTCTCGTCACAGGGCTTCAGCCGCATGCCATGAGAATCCAGGTCGGCGGTGGAGAACAGCTCTTTGCCGTGGCGGGCGGCTTCATGGAGGTCACGCCTAAGAAGATCACCGTGCTCGCGACCGCTGCGGAGGAGCCGATTGACATCGACATCAACCGCGCCCAGCGCGCCTATGAGCGTGCGGCAGAGCGCCTCAAACAGCTGCGTGAGCATCCCGAGATGCACAAGACCATTGATGAGCAGCGTGCGAACCTCGCGCTTCGCCGTGCCGTTGCACGGTTACAGGCAACGAAAACCCCCATTGAGGGGCTGTAAATAATGTGAATACGAAACCGATGCATAAAAGCGATGTGTTGGCTTCGTATTCCTTTTTTTATGATGAATTATATCAGATTTATCTGGTTCTTTTTTCCAGAATATGATACTATAGAACAAAATACGATGGGAGGATATTGCCATGAGAAAAGATTGTTAGACTATCTCTATTGGAAAACATATGATGTCTTTTCATATGTCTCGTAGGAACGTAGTACATATGCAGTACAAATCATAGATAAATCGGCGCTGGCTTAGAGCGATGCAGGCATCGCATCATGTCGAGAACGCCGGAACAAGAACCGAGAATAAAAGATGAGCATAACAAAGGAGTATGGATTTTAGAACGGAATGTAATCAGAAGATTGACCTTTTTCTGAAGAGGAAAGGAATCGGAGTGATGGTCTGCTGCATTATGCTCTGCGGGAGCCATGTGTTGCAACGCCATGTATAGGAGAGATCGTTATGTTCATTGGAAAGAAAACAAAACAGAGAATGGCTGTTTGGGTGGTGTGTACGCTTTCGGCAGGCGGGAGCCTGTACATGGGAGCACAGACCGCCCATGCGGCTGATGTCACAGGACAGAATGTGGTGGTGAATACGGCGCCGGGCGCTTCACCGTTTGCCCCCATTCGCCTCGATCCGCCCACAACAGGTAATGTGCACAACAATAAACTGACCATTGACGGCATCACGTGGGCTGGGCAGATTTTTGGTGCCCTTAATATGACAGCAACGGGAAGTGCAACGGACAATGAGCTTGTGCTTCAGGGCAACGCGGCGATCACGGGCATCGTAACGGGCGGCTATACTGCGGGCACCGGAACAGCAACGGGCAATACCATCACGCTGAGCGGTCTGAATGGGATGGCGCTGACCCATCTCTATGGCGGGTTCAGTACCGGAGGCAGTGACGACGTAACCGGAAATACGCTGAGGGTTACGGCCCGCAATAATAGTGCAGCATCGCTCAATAAATTTGAAAAGATGAATTTTGTCCTCGGCACCGGGATTCACTCCGGCGATACCATGCTCCAGGTGCAGAATAATAGTACGCAAAGTTTTGATTGGTCGAAGGTCACAGTAGAAAATGGAGCCACATGGGCGGCATCTGCGCCAGGCTCACAGCGCGTGCGGCTGTTTGAGGGCGGCAATGCGCTGACACTGCAAAATTATGCCGTGAGCGGGCAAACCTCGGGGGATTATGAATACGGGCTCACCACGGACGCGTCGGGGACCGGCACGGTGACGGCGACCAATATATATTTTGACAGCAACCGCTTCCATAAAGCGAATATCACGGTAAACAGTGCGCCCGTCGGCACCATGAGCCTCTACGGCGGCCGGTCAATTTTCGGCAATGCGGTGACAGAGAACACGCTGACCGTCAATGGTGTGACATGGACAGGCCATGTCTACGGCGGCGTCTCCGAGTCCACAACCATGAAAGCGACTGGCAACGAAGTCATCCTCAAGGGAGGCAGCGACATCATCGGCACGGTCACGGGCGGCTTCACGACGGGCAGCGGCGTGGCGACAGGCAACACCGTCACACTCAGCGGACTGAACGGTGCCGGACATACACATCTCTACGGAGGGCACAGTGCCAGTGGGGACGATACGACCGGAAATACGCTAAAGGTCACGACGAGCGGCAATACCGCAGCGTCGATCAACAGCTTTGAGAAAATGAACTTCGTCCTCGGCGCCGGCATTCACTCCGGTGATACCATGCTCACCGTGGACACATCAAGTGCCCAGACCCTAAAATGGGAGAATATCAAAGCTGACAAGATGCAGGCGTGGACAACGGCGCTGGCCGCTGCGGGCATAAATAACCCGATGCTGACTCTCTATACGGGAGCGGCTTTGACGTTGCAGAACTATGCACCTACGATTACGCGGGTCGGCGACTATGAGCTGCGCCGGAGAGCCAACGTGACAAGCACAGGCACGGTCACGGCGACGACGATGAGTATGGATGGGAACCGCTATCAAAATGCCACAACCCCGACGGTGGTTGGGACTACTGTTCATGCGGGCCTTTCCAACTATGGCAGTACGACCAACCATAACACGCTGACCATCGGCGGGGGCAGCTATACAGAGGCCCGGGCAGGATATACGAACGCTGCAAAGGGCGGTGCACGTGAGAATACGCTGACATTTACGGGCGGCAGCATTACAAACGGTTATGGCGGCTACACGACGGGGGTGACAGCCTCTGATGCCGAACTTGCAGTGAAACCGGCGGCGAAAGCGGACGCAGCGGGCAATATCGTGAACCTCAGCGGCGGGACGGTCAATACTGGGGGGAAAGTCTACGGCGGTTACATCGCGGTAAATACAGGCATTCCTGCACCGAACAATGTATCCGATGGGGATGCCTCCGGCAATACAGTCAGCATTACATCAGGCATCTTCGGCGCCAACACCGAAATTTATGGCGGTTATACCAATGGACGCGGCAAGGCGGTCAGCAACACCGTGAACCTTGGCTCGGCGGCTGGTGTGTTTGCTGCGCCTACGCTTTCCAATACGAAAATTTACGGCGGCGGCAGCAGCGGGCACGCACATGACGCCGTGACCAATAACACACTTAATATCAACGCTGCAAATATCAATGTGCGCGGCATCGCCAACTTTGATAAAATACGCGCCAACCTAAAGAGCACGATGCCCCTCGGGAGTACGCTGCTTACGATTGCGGGCGGCGCAACCACAGGCCTTGACTGGGCGGGGGTCGAGGCAAATACGGGCAGCCTTTCGCTGACACCGAGCACCTACAATGATCGCCTCTTTACCCTGATGCACAACAATGCAGGACTGAACTTCGTTCAAGGGGGCAAAGACACCTATGCGCCCATAGGAGCAAAGGAAAGAGTTCAAGGGGACCTGGAATTCGTCATCGACACCGACAGCCACGCAGCACAGGCCCGCAGCGTGTACCTCAGCGGGTACCAGTTCCAGAACAACACAGGCGCAGCCTACACAGCGGCCG
The DNA here is from genome assembly GCA_938045435.1 of uncultured Selenomonas sp. Lineage (GTDB taxonomy): Bacteria > Bacillota > Negativicutes > Selenomonadales > Selenomonadaceae > Centipeda. The sequence goes on along the minus strand of CALIBA010000301.1, from coordinate 4,797 downwards.
ATGGCACGCACAGCGCAGCCTGGGGTGGACGCACCGCCGTCGGCAACACCGTAACCAACAACAAACTGACCGTCAGCGGCGGCAGCCTCACAGATGCAGCCTATGGCGGATTGGTCGAAAACCATAAGAGAAACGCGAGCGGCGCACTGCCCACCGGTGATGCCGTGAAGAACACCGTCATACTCAGCAGCGGCGCAAATGCAGCCAGTGTCTATGGCGCCGACGTTCGCACGCGTGCCGGCAGCGCAATCGAGAACCGCGCCGAAATAAGCGGGGGCACCGTAACAGGGAACGTCTACGGTGCGGCTCTGAGCGCAGACAATGCCAGCGGCAGTGCGACGCAGAACATCGCCAAAGTATCTGGCGGCAGCATAGGAGGGAACGTCTACGGCGCATCCGTGCCCAAAACATCAGGCACCGCAGACGTCACGCAAAACACCGCAGAGATCAGCGGCGGGAGCATAGGAGGGAGCGTCTACGGCGGTCAAAATGTTGGCACGGGCAATGCCGATCAAAACAACGTAAAACTTTCAGGCGGGAGCATCGCAGGGAGCGTTTACGGGGGGTATGCAGCAGGCACTGGCAGTGCCAAAGACAACAGCATCACCATCACGGGCGGCAGCATCGGCCATGACATTTACGGTGGGTATGCAGCAGGCGGCAAGACCACGGGGAACACCGTGAACATTGGCGACGGGAGCCATGCACTCAGCGCAGGTACCAGCATCGCAGGCACCATTTACGGCGGGAACGGGGCGGATGTCAAAGACAATACCCTGAATATCAATGCAAAAGGTGCATCGGCGGGCAGCATCGCGGGCTTTGGCAGTATAACGTACCGTCTTAACGGTCTTCTCAATGGAGATACCCTCCTCACACTGCGGCAGAATACCTCTATCGCCTATGGAACCATTCAAAAACTGACGGCACAAAATGCTGCCGCGTGGCTTGGCAATGATATGGAAAGAAAGGTTTCCCTCTTTGCCATGACAGGTGGAAAGACCCTCACACTGGGCGGCTATACGACAGGCAGCGGAATGGAGCGCACAGGAGATCTGGAGTATGGACTTCGGACGGATAACGACCGGAGCGCTACGACCGGCACACTCGATATTGCTGCCTACCGCTGGCAGAATGCAGATGTCACTGTGCGCACGGCAATGCCGGAAGCCTTCGGCGGAAAGAGCGTCTATCGTACCAACGGGGAGACGAAGAACAACAAACTGACCCTTGCCTCCGGTGCTGTGCTCACAAGTGCCGTTGCCGGTGATACACAGACCGAACAGGGGGCCGCTACGGGCAGTGTGCTCACGGTGCGCAGCGGCGCACGCGTCACGGGTACGGCGATTGGCGCAAAGGCGCGCGGCGGAGCAGTACAGAAAAGCAGCGCCGTCGCAGAAGGCGGTACGATTGCACAGCTCATCGGCGGACAGAGTGCCAGCGGCATCGCTGATACGAATACTGCCGAACTGCGGGGCGGTACCGTCGGCAGCATGATTGGCGGCGAGAGCCAGACGGGTGCAGCAAAGGGCAACGCGGCAGCAGTGCGTGGCGGCAGCGTCACATCCGCAGCCGGCGGTAAGGCAGGGGCAGCCTCCGAGGGCAACAGCGTCCTCATGCAGGGGGGAACCGCTGCAAACCTTGTGGGCGGCATTGGTGCGAGCTCGGCCAAAGATGGCGTGCGCGTCCGCGGCGGCAGTGTCACGAGCAGCATCATCGGCGGTACGGCTGCACATGGGAATGCCGTGCAGAGCACCGCTGTCATCGAGGGCGGCACAGTTCGCGGGACCGTTCTGGGCGCATCTGCCTCTGGCAAGGCTGAGCAGAATGCCGTCACGCTCACAGGCGGCGACATCCGTGCTGACATCATCGGCGCGCGGGCAGGGGGCGATGCAGAGGCAAATACCATCACCGTAAACACCAATATCACAGGGAATGTGGCCGGCGCAGCAGCGGGGGCAAAGGCGCTTAAAAACGTCATCGACCTCGGCAATATCACCGTCCGTGGAAATGTCACAGGCGGGCAGGGAAATGTTACAAACGACAACATCATCCACCTGCGCAAATCCACCGTTACAGGCGTCATCACCGGCGGTACAGCTGCCAGCGGCACGGGTAATACCCTTGTCGTTCATCCGGGCGCTTCCCAAATGAGTTCCTTTACCGGGGTTCAGAATCTGCATTTCTATCTCGACCAAACTGTCGATAAAACGGCACCGATTCTATCGCTGACCGGCTCCAGCCAGGATTTGCGCGGCGTAAAGATTGGCGTCGGCGTGATCGACGGCAAAATTCCGGCGCTGCGTGTCAACGATCAGCTGAGCCTCATCAAAATGGCTGCGGGCGGCACCCTGATGACCGATGCCGCCATAAAGAACACCACCACGGGAATGCAGGGCGTCTCCCTCCACTATGACTTCAGCATCACGCGCAGTACACCGGGCGAACTCACGGCGACCGTGACCAAAGCTGCACTCGGCGAGCAGACCAAATCCTTTGTGGAAACTCGTGCAGGCATGAGCGACTTCATCAATCACGGCGCGGACAGCCTTGCATCCGGCAGCATGAATGCGGCGCAGAAAGAAGCCGCAAAGTCTGGCGGCTATGCGCTCTGGGCAGCGACGGACAAGAGCAATATGAAAGCCAAGACCGGCTCTTATATTGATACAAACGGATGGAGCCTTGGTCTAGGTTGGGCGCGTACACAGCGCGCGAAAGCGGGGGCATGGACATTTGGCCCCTTCGTCGAATACGGACACGGCAGTTACGGATCCTATCTCAACGATGGGACGCACGGCAGCGGCAAGATCAGCTACATTGGCGGCGGTCTTATGGCGAAATATGCGCAGCACAGCGGCCTGTGGGTCGAAGGTTCCGTACATGGCGGCCGTGCAAAGAGCGACTATACCGGCAGCATCTACAAAGGCACCGTATCCTCCTACGACGGATCGAGCAGCTACTATGCCGCGCATCTGGGCCTCGGGAAAGAGCTCCGCATTCGCCGCGGGGATCAGCTGGATGCCTACCTGCGCTATTTCTACTCCCATCAGGCGGGGATGAATGCAACCCTCAGTTCCGGAGAGGATTATACCTTTGACAGCGTGAACTCGCACCGTCTGCGCCTTGGACTGCGCTACACACATCGGGACAGTCCCGCGAGCCATGTTTATGCCGGACTTGCCTTTGAATATGAGTTCGACGGTGAGGCGCGTGCCAGCTTCCAGGGGTACAGCACGCCGAGCCCCAGCCTCAAAGGGGCAAGCGGCATGCTTGAAATTGGCTATCGCTTTGCACCCAAAGGAGCAAAGGTCAGCTATGACTTCAACATGACCGGCTGGCAGGGCAGGCGCGAAGGCGTGAGCGGCAGTGCGAACGTCAAGTGGATGTTCTGACGGGCCGTTTTTCCAAATCCATAAAGTAAAATAAAGAAGCGCACCGTCCGCGGCTGACTGCAGGCCGTTGGGACGGTGTGCTTCTTTGTGGTTTGTTATACCACAGAGGCATTCCTATGGATATGGACGATGACGGCGGAATATGTTATGATGAGCTCCATATCAGTATTCTCTGTACCTATCGTCATCATTTAGGAGGCCGTCATGTCCCTGTACCCTTACCGTACCTCCATCATCCTGGGTATTGTCTTTACACTGCTCCTCTCGGCCTTTTGGTTCTTTCAAGACCTTGCTTTTATCATCTTTCTCTCACTGCTGTTGCAGCTTTTGCTCAGACCCATCGTGGACTTTTTAGAGCGCAGGAAAGTCCCGCGTGCCATTGCCGCGGTGCTCATGGTCGTGGCCTTTGTCGCACTGCTCGCAGGCGTTCTCGTGATACTCTCGCTCTCTTTTGTGCCGACATTTAAAGAATTTGTCGCAGAACTGCCGCATATCAGCCTGAGCTTGCAGAATCTGCCATTTTTCCAAGACGCGAGCTTTTTCCAAACAGAGCTGTCGAACTTGCTCGCACGGCTGCGCAGTCTCAGTGCCGAATTCCTGCGTGCCTCGCTGTCCTTTCTGCTCGCGGCAGTTGGGAAATTCATGGACTTTGTCATCATCATCTTTGTCTCTTTTTATCTCCTCAAAGACGGGGAGGGCATTAAAATCTGGCTCGCGGAGTTGTTTCCTGCGCCGTCGCGTACCCGCGTACTTCGCCTGTTCGATAATCTGCTCAGGGCACTGCGTGCCTATATATGCAGTCAGCTCGCCATGTGTGCCGTCACAGGTACCGTCGTTTTCTGCTACTTTACACTGATGGGCCTCCCATACGCCTCCGTCTTTGCTCTCTTGTCTGCCGCCGGCGAGATGATTCCCGTTCTTGGTCCGACGATTGCATCCGTATTCGGTACGCTCGTGACGGCGGCGACCACGCGCGAGCTTGCCATGCCGACCCTTCTTTTCTATGCTGCATTGACACAGGTCAACCACAACGTCATCTACCCCGCCCTCGTCGGCAAATCACTGCATCTCCATCCCGTCGCCATCATCCTTGGCGTGGTTTTTGGCGGAGAACTTCTGGGACCCGCGGGCATGTTCCTCGCCGTTCCCTTTATCGTCATTGTTAAGATTGTCATTACCGATATTTACCGCGACAGGGAGGAAATGCAGCGGAGCGGGGATGAAAATGGAATATGATTTGCAGTATACGGAGGAATAAAACCGCCCTTGCATCATAAAAATGCAAGGGCGGTTTGTTGTAGGGCGGATGGGGATATATGATTCCTGCGTTTAATAGTTGCCCGAAATGCTGATACCGATTGAACACGCTGTTCTTATATTTTTCTAAAAAAGAACTTGCAAATTC
>CALIBA010000300.1 GCA_938045435.1 uncultured Selenomonas sp. | reverse complement strand
GACTGTACGTATCGCGTCTCCGGTCGCGCTGGTAGATCTGCATCGGTTCGAAGAAGGAGCCGAGCGGGTAGAGCTCACCCTTGTTGCGCCGCTGCATATTTTCGCGCTCTGTCGTGAAGCGGAAGGAGAGCTTGTTCGCATCGTCAAAGCTGTAGGAGCCGCTCACACCGTCGTTCTTGATCGAGCCGTAGAAGCGCAGCGACGGCTTGAAATCCTCGTACCAGTTCTCGCCCATGAGGAACTGTTTGCCGTGCGAGTAGACGGGCATAACCTCGCGCTTTGACGTCCACCCGCTGAGGTTCAGCTTGCCCATGTCGCCCGAATCCGCGCGCAGGTAGAAATTCGTGGGCAGGGTGTTCGTCTCCGTACCGCTCTGACTGCGGGAGCTGTGATAGCGTCCCTCGACGTTCAGCGAGACGGCGGGACTCTTCACGCCCTGCTTCGTGATGACGTGGATGACGCCGCCGATGGCATCCGCGCCGTATTTCGCGCTCGCCGCACCGCGGATGATCTCGATGCGCTCGATGTTCTCCGCCCCGATGCGCAGCAGCTCGTCGCCGTTGCCGTTGTACTTCGCCTCACCGCCGAGGACACGCTGCCCGTCTACGAGCAGCAGCGTATGGCGCGGGTCACCGCCGCGGATCGATACGCCGACGTTGCCCATCGCGTCGATTGTACGCGTCACGCCGACCTCGTTGAAGATCACGTCCTCGACGGACTTCGCCTGTTTGCGTGCGATGTCCTCCGCCGTGATGATGGTCGTCGACTGCGACTCGTATTTCGCTTCTTCCTTGGCGGCGTCTGCCTCCACATTGACATCCGCCGTCGCAGCATCGACATCTGCGGGGGCAGCCCATGCCGCAGCGGCGGGGAGCGTGAGCCATGCGCCCACAGCCAGAGAAAGCAGCTGCCGATTCTTATAGGCACGCCTTTGTGTCATGTATCCATCACTCCTTTGCAAAATGGACACAGGAATTCTCCTGTGGTTTATAAAATTACAATGAAAATCTTTTTCATTATAATCAGTTTTCCTGTGCAAGTCCAGATAAGGAGTGAAAAAAAGAACCCTTATGCCGCCTCAGCGGTGTGCAGCATCGGAAGGGGAGGTATACGGCTTTTGCAGAGCGCGGCGGCAGCCGATGCGGAGCAGCACCGCCATGACGAAAAAGCTTACACTGTATGCGCTGTAGACCACATACATCGAGTGGATGCCAAAGACATCAAACGCATAGCACCAGAGCACGCGGAAGACGCAGTACGCAATCAGCGAAGTCATCATGGGATAGAGCGTATCGCCAAGACCGCGGATGGCACCGATATAGACCTGATTGATCCCGTAGATGCCGTAGAATGGGAACGTGCAGTACACCGCAGCGAGCGCATTTTCCAAAACGGCGGGATCCTCTGTAAAGAGCGAAAGGAGCATGGGAGCGGCAAGACCTGCAAGGAGCGCCATGCCAACCGAGCCGCCCGCAACAAAGCGCAGGCTCACTCGAATCCCCTCGCGCACGCGCGCCGTCATCCCTGCGCCCACGTTCTGCCCGATGAAACTCGTCAGCGCAATCCCAAATGCGAACAGAGGATGGTAGAGGAACCCCTCGATGCGTGCGTAGACTGTCATGCCCGCCATTGCCGCATAGCCAAACGAGTTGATATAGCCTTGGATGACGAGGGAGGAGATGCTCATAAAGACCGCCTGAAGTCCCGCTGGGATGCTCGCGCCGAGGATGGGCACGAGCAGACGCGGCTGAAAGAGCGGGCGGCTGAGGGTAAAATGCCATGCACCGTGCAAATGGCGGAACTTTCGCACCGTAAGGAGTGCCGCCGCATACTGCGCGGCGACCGTTGCCGCCGCAGCACCTGCGATGCCGCATGGAATGACGATGAGGAGCAGCACATCGAGCAGGATGTTCAGCAATACCGCCGCGGCAAGATAGTGTAGGGCGCTTGTCGTATTGCCGAGCGCTCTCAGAATCGCCGTCGCCGTGTTATAGACGAGTTGCGCGAGCATTCCACAGAGCGCGATGCGCAGATAGAGCGCTGTCTGTGGGATCAGCTCCTCTGGTGTTGACAGTGCTGTGAGCATCTGCGGCGTAAGGAGCAGCCCTGCCGCTGTGAGTGTCACGGCAAAGACGAGGACCGTGACCGTGATGGTCTGTACGAGTGCATTCAGACGGATGTATTCCTTTTCCCCATAGAGATGGGAGACGAGGACGGAGAGCCCTGCCGAAAATCCGATGAAGAAATTGACAATGACCGATAGGATGAGGCTTGCCGTGCCGACTGCCGCGAGTGCCTGTGCGCCGAGCGTCTGTCCGACGAGCGCTGTATCTGCGATGCTGTAAAACTGCTGCAATAGCTGCATGAGGAGAATCGGCAGCATGAATACCAACAGACCGCGCAGCATCGCGCCCTGTGTAAAATCCTGCTGGTCCTTACTATGAAAGAGCAGCATGTGCAGATGGTGCAGATTGTGATGCAGAAAATCATAGGTCAGCGGATTGTGGATTCCATAGATGTACTTGCGCTTTTTGACTGCGCACGCTGCTGTGCGCAGCGATTGTATTCCCATAGTGAACATATGCCCGCAGACGGGACAGCGCCCCCCTTCTCTGTATATGCCCCTCTATTGTAGCGCAGTCCGTGCCGCTGTGCCATGAGAAGCGCAGTAGGTTCTCATTGTAAAGAGGGCTTGACGAATCTCCGTCAAACCCTCTGTCGTGGCGCTTTTTAGAAATTATAATTTGCGCCGAGGATGAAGTGGCGTCCCGGCATGGCATAGGCGCCGATGGTGGTGTAGCCGATGGACTCATAGACCTCATCTGTGAGGTTCAGTCCCTTTGCATAGATTTTCAGTGCATCCGTCACCATATAGTTCACCCCAAGATCGAGGGTCAGATAGCGGGTATCGGTAAACCGCTGCGCACTGCGCCCAGTCACATAGGTGAGATCTGCGTCGGCGTTCCATTTCCCCTGCGTGTAGGAGATGCCGAGACTGTAACCGTTTGGCTGCGTATTTGTGCTAAGATAGCTCTTGTTCGGGTCGGTCGAATCGACATGCGTGTAGCTGTATGCGGCGCGCAATGCCCAGACGTCACTCGCATGGTAGCGTGTGGAAAGCTCAAGACCGCGGCGGTGCTCCGTCTCTGTATTGTAGTAGTGAGTCTTAAAGTCGCCCTCACGGTTCCACGCCCAGTTGAGTGCGTTGTTGACCTTGCTCCAGTAGACGCTCGCAGAGACGTACCATTTATCGGACAGGCGGCTCTCTCCACCGATGGTAAAGGTACGCGCCGTCTCCTGCTCCAGTGCGGGGTTGCCCTTCATATATGGGGTATCTGCATAGCGCATTTTGAGCGTCGGGTTGTTGATGGCCTGTCCCCATGAAATATAGGCATGTGTGCCCCTGCTGAATTTTTTGTTTAGGCTGATGTGTGAGGCTGTATTGCCGCCGAAATCGCTGTGGTGCTCGTAGCGAGTGCCGAGCTTGAGGGCGTACCCGCGACCAAGCTGCCAATCGTCCTCCAGGAAAAGCGCCTTTGTGGCCGCAGAGGCGTGCATCACGGCGCCGTCGTTGTTTTCAAAGAGGCTGTCCCGCGCCCAGAGGAATCCGCCGATGAGCATATTTTTATCGTTGAGTACCCAGAGTTTTTGTCCCTCGATGGTATCGCGGTCAAGATCGTGCGTGTACGGCGTCCCCGCAAACGGGCTGTTCGCCTCTGCCGTCTTGCGGTAGTAGCGCAGGAAGGTGCCCTCGCCTTCCTTTTCGACGCCGAAATGATAGGTCACGCCGTAGGTCGTATTTGTCTGGCGGGACTTCATGCCCGCGCCGTAGGCAATGCCCGCCTTGGGATCCGTCAGATAGATGCCGAATCCGTCCCGGCTCTCATTGCGGCTGAAATCAAGGACGATGCGGTCATCGCCCAGCTTATGTTCAAAGCCAAGGGTATAGTCTTTTCGGTCACGGAAACTGTCGGGAAACTCCAATTTGTCGCCGTCGCTGTTCTTATAGTCGTAGTTCTTGCGCTTTTCGTTTGCATAGCCGACCTTGATGCGGTTTTTTGCATCGCCGCCGCCTGCCGTAATGCCGAGGCGGCGGTCGTTCCATGTGCCGTACCGCAGATTTACGCTGCCTGTGATGTCGCCCGTCGGCGCGCGTTTTGTGATGATGTTGACCACACCCGAGACGGCGCGCTCGCCGTAGAGGGAGGAATTTGGCCCCCGGACAATCTCGATGCGCTCCACGTCACCGATGGCAATCTGATCCACATCAATCGCGTTATCATCGCCGCTGACCATGAGATGATCCCAGTTCATCTTTTTCCCATCGACCATGACAAGCACGCGCGTGTCGCCGTTGATGACAGGATAGGCGGCAAAGCCCTTTTGCACGACGTTGATGTTCGCGCCCTTTAGCGCCTCCGAGACGCTCTTGTAGTTGCCGCGCGCAATCTGCGCCTCGCTGATGAGCGTGACATCCGCCGGCACATCGCTGATGGCGGTGTCGCTGCGGCTTGCTGTGACGATGATGTCATCGAGCACATAGGTGCTTAGATGTTCCTGCTCCGGTTCTGCCGCCAGTGCGGGCGCAGTGCCTATTCCTACAGTCAGTGCGCCCACCGTAAAGCCGCGCAGCATAGCATTTCTCATCTTTTGTTTCCTTTCTAAATATATCCATTCATATGACAAAGACCCTAAAATGTATCCATCAGCGCATCCAGTCCTGCGGCAATCTGTTCGAGTGCCATGACGGTGCGCCCGTTCCCGTTGTTGACATCGGAAAAATCCACAACGATGATATGCCCCTCCCGCACCGCCTTCATGTGCTGCAAATTCGGATCGGTGCGCAGCGCACTGCGTGCCTCCTCCTCCGTCATATCGCTTGGATTGACATAGAGGATGACCTCGGGCGTAAACCCTAGGACGCGCTCGGGGCCGACGCCGTTCATCTGCCGGCGGACGAGGTTATCCGCGCCCGCCTTTTTTGCAATATCGTCGATGATGTAGGATGGGCCGTACATACTGTACAGGCTGCTACCGTGCGCCTGCAGAATCATCGCAGAAAAGCGCCGCCCGCGCTGCGCGGCACGTGCCTCCACTGCTGCCGTACGCGCCTTTAGCTGCGCCGTATACGTCTCTGCCTGCTGCGCCCTGTCAAAGATCTGCCCCATGTCGTGGATGAACGGATACACCGTCTCCTCCAGTGTCGGGCGTCCTCTGCGTACGGTTGCGGGGACGATGTAGGCCCCTACACCGCGGTCAAAGTAGGTATACACATCCCCCAGTGCCTCCGGGGTAAAGTGATGGGCCCAGCCGATGATAAAATCGGGATGTAGCGCCATGACCTCCTCACGGCTCGGCACATAGGGCGCTGCGAGAATCGGAAGCGCCGCATAGGCAGCCGCGTAGGCGGGCGGCTCTTTCCCATAGGGCGCGATCGTGCCGATGATGCGCTCCTCAAGCCCCAGATCAATGAGTAGCTCCGTCGCGCCCGGATAGGTCACAAGGACGCGCGTGGGCACCTGCGGGAGTGCAAAGACCGCTGTGCGCCCCGCACCATCGGCGGTGACATAGGGTCGGTCGCCTGTGGGCATCTGCACCATTGCGCCGCGTCCCTCGGTATAGGAGAGATAGAGGATGAGCGCTGCGGCAGCGACGAGCGGCAAAAGCTTCAACGCATTTGCCGCTCGATGCAGTGTCCTGCGTGCAGATGGCACCTGCATACGGCTCATGGTACACGCTCCTCCGTGCGGTAGCTGACGAGCGGCAGCCCCGCCGCATCATAGGTCACCTGCGCACGCACGCCATAGATGTGTGCGAGCATTTCCTCTGTGATGATCTCGCGCGGCGTTCCCATACGCTCGATGCGCCCCGCCTTCATGACGACGAGGAGGTCGGCGAACATCGCCGCGAGATTCATATCGTGCAGCGCAGCGATCACGCCGATATGAAGCCCCCGCACCAGGCGCAACAAATGCAGCTGGTACCTGATGTCGAGATGGTTCGTCGGCTCATCGAGGATGAGCAGCTGCGGCTCCTGCACAAGGCAGCGTGCGAGCATGACGCGCTGCTGCTCGCCGCCCGAGAGTGCGTTGAAACTGCGCTGCGCCGCCTCTCTCATGCCGACCTTATCAAGTGCCGCATCTGCCATGGCGATGTCCTGCGCCGTGTCCTCCTCGAAGCGCTCCTTGTACGGGGCGCGCCCCATAAGGGCGATTTCCTCCACGGTAAAATCAAAGTCCACCGCATGGAACTGTCCCATGACGCCAATTTGCTGCGCGGCGGTGCGCAGCGGAATGTCTCTCAGCGGCGTATCGTCGATGGCGATGCTGCCCGATTGGATGCGGTGCACGCGGTAGAGATGCCTCAGCAGCGTGGACTTGCCGCAGCCGTTCGGCCCTAAAAGAGCGACGAAGCGGTCGGCGGGCAGTTCTGTCGTGATGCCGCGGAGGATCTCTTTTTCGTCGATACAAAACGTCAGATCCTTGATACAGATGCGCTGCATCATCGTGTGCCTCCGAAATTCCCGCCGCTGCCAAAGAGCAGTCGCATAAAAAGAGGTGCGCCGATGAGCGCCGTGATGATGCCGATTGGCAGATCCCCGGACGGCAGCAGCGTACGCGCGAGGAGATCCGAGGCAACGAGGAAGATGGCGCCCACAAGCAGCGCAGCCGGCAGGAGCCGTTTGTGCGAGGCACCCGTAAAAGAGCGCACCAGATGCGGCACCACAAGCCCCACAAAGCCGATGATGCCGCAGGTCGCAACGAGCACCCCCGTCAGCAGCGCGAGCAGCGCCATATAGCGGCGGCGCACCGCGCTCGCATCAATGCCGAGTGTCACGGCAAGCTCCTCTCCAAGCAACAGCACATCGAGCGTGCGCAGCTCGGCGAGAAAGTAAATGGAGAGCAGCGTCACGATGAGAACCGGCAGAAAAAGGCTCTGCCATTTGGCATCGGCAAGAGAGCCCATCGTCCAAAAAGCCGCCGACTGCATCCCCTCCGCATCCGCCGCCATATACACGATGAAGTTCGTCACCGCAGTGCAGAGCGCACTGATGGCAGCGCCCGCGAGCACGAGTTTCACGGTGGACACACGGCGGTGAATGCCCGCGAGCATGAGAACGGCGAGCGTTGCAAGAATCGCGCCGAGAAAAGCGCAGCCGGCGACGCCGAACGGAATGGCAGCCGTGCCAAGCAAAATGGCGAGCGTTGCGCCGACGGACGCGCCCGATGCGATGCCGAGGATGAACGGCTCTGCCAATGGGTTCTGCACACTTGCCTGCATGACGACGCCCGCAAGGGCAAGCCCCGCGCCCGCCGTCATCGCCAGTAGGACGCGCGGCACGCGCAGCGCCCAGATGATGTCTGTGACGGCAGGATCCGCGGCAGGCTCCGCTCCTTTCAGTTTTGCCGTGAGGATGGCAAGCGTATCGCCCGCAGGCACCGCGACACTGCCTGCCGATATGGCAAAGAGCGCCACGAGAAAAAGTATGACCGCCAGCGCGGGCGGCGCCGTCAGCAGATATTTGATAGACACGAAGAAATCCTTTCCTAAAATATGAAATAGCGCATACGCCATACACACAGAAAAATGTGGGCTGCTTAAAATAGAATGAGATTCATTTTTGAGCATACGGTATTTTATGTCCGCTGTCAATGAAAATCTTTTTCAATTTTGTTATACAGTATACATGGAGAAATTTTCGACAAAGCCCCTATGCTATTTTCCGCTTGACAAGCATTCCTATATCGTGTTAAACTATCTAGCATTGCAGAAGTGAATAGCTTTTGAGAGCACGTGGAGAGTTGTCCGAGTGGTTGAAGGAGCACGCCTGGAAAGCGTGTGTGCGGTGATACCGTACCGAGAGTTCGAATCTCTCACTCTCCGCCATTTTTATTGATTTTTCTTAGGGCGGACTGCAGTGCCTTGGTCTCACGCAATGGAGCCCTGTGAACCCCGTCAGGTCCGGAAGGAAGCAGCGGTAAACGGTCAGCTGCATGTGCCGTGAGGGCACCTGGGCGCTGCGGTCTGCCGTGGGAGAAATCACGACAGCAGTCGAAAGACTGCTTTTTTTGTTAGGGATTAAAAGAGGATAACAAGGGAGGCGGCATGTCCATGGCCTATATCGCGCTGTACCGCCGTTGGCGGCCGGAGTGCTTCGCGGATCTCGTGGGGCAGGAGCATATCAGTCATACGCTTTCCCGCGCCGTTGCGACGGGGCAGATCAGTCACGCCTATCTCTTTACGGGGCCGCGCGGCACGGGGAAAACGAGCACGGCAAAGATCCTGGCGCGTGCACTCAACTGCGCTGCGGGGCCGACAGTAACCCCTTGCGGTACGTGCGCGTCCTGCCGCGCCATCAGTGATGGCTCCTCCATGGATGTCTTTGAAATCGACGCGGCGTCCAACCGCGGCATCGACGAGATTCGCGACCTGCGTGAGTCCGTAAAATTTGCACCAACAACGGGGCGTTACAAAATTTACATCATCGACGAAGTGCATATGCTCACGACGGAGGCATTCAACGCGCTTCTAAAGACCCTTGAGGAGCCGCCTGCGCGCGTGATCTTCATCCTTGCGACCACAGAGCCGCACAAGGTGCCTGCAACGATTCAGTCGCGCTGCCAGCGCTACGACTTTCACCGTATTACGATGGCGGAGATCCGCGACCGACTGCTGCACGTTTGCCGGACATCCGGTATTGAGGCAGAGGCGGATGCGCTCAGCATCATTGCCGTACAAGCAGATGGTGGGATGCGTGACGCGCTCTCAATCCTCGACCAGTGCATGGCGCTCGCAGAGGGGACGCTCACGGCGGAGCGCGTACAGGAGGTGCTTGGACTTGTCGGACGTCAGTGGATGGAGAAAATGGCGCGGCAGATTGCGGAGCGGGATGCCATCGCACTCATTACGGAGCTTGGTACACTGCTGCAAAACGGATGCGAGCTGCGGCAGATTCTCTCAGAGTTGGCACTTTATTTCCGCAGCCTCATGATGGTACGCGTCGGGGGCGCCCGCAGCGCGGCGGCGCTCTCGGCGGTATCGGATGATATGGTGCCAGAGGAACTGGCACAGCGTTTTGCGCAGGAGGAGATCATGTGGATTCTGCGGCGGCTGAGCGAGACATTGCAGGAACTGCGCACAGCGCCCCAGCCGCGCATCACCGCCGAGACCCTGCTCATCGAACTTTGTCATCGGACGGAACGCATCGGTAAGGATGCTCTGCCGCAGGCATCGGCGGGCGCAGATGATGCACGCATTGCACGCCTTGAGGCGCAAGTAAGCCAGTTGACGGCGGCGCTTGCTGCGGTGCAGGCCGAGGGCGCGTCGTCCGCAGCGCATACGCAGACAGCACCTGCTCCGGCAGCCCCGACGGTGCCGTCTGCTGCCCCCACACCGCGCAAAAAGGAGAGCAAGGCAAAGCGGGCGGGCGCGGCGGATGCCCCACCCTCAGAGGATGCCTCCCGGAACCTTGATATGGCCGTTTGGCAAAAGTTTCAAGCCACACTGAAAGTGCAGCATAAACTTGCCTACTCCCTCCTATCTGGGGCAGCCTATGAGGGGATGACAAAGACCCATTTTTTCATTCGCCCCTCCTCTGATATGGCACGTGACTATATCCAGAAGCGGCACCACAGCATCTTTGAAGAGATTATGACAGTGATTGCTGGGCGGCCCATGTCCATCATCTGCACAGGCGGTGCGGAGGAGGACGCACCGCCCGCAGAGGTGCCAGCACCCGCACCGGACTACCCCGCACCGGTCAAGGAACTGCTCAAGATTGCGGGCGAGGGGGCAGTCGTGGAGGAAATCACGCAGCCCGCGCGGACAAAGAAAAGTGCAGCAGCGGCGAACGCAGTGCCGGAGGAGATGCCCGACGCGCCGTATGAGCCGACCCCGGAGGAGGAGGCGGAGATGATGGGATTTGATGCACTGCCGGATGATCTGCATACTTGACGCACCGCATGCTTTTTGTTAGGCTTAATGCGAAGATGTTTATTTTTATATAGAAGCAGATATTTTAGAAAAAGGAGCGTTCTCAATGTTTAATGGCGGCGGCAATATGGCCGGGATGATGAAAAAAGTCCAGAAGATGCAGAACGAAATGAAGAAGATGCAGGATGAGCTCAAGCGCAAGACCATCGAAGTCTCCTCGGGCGGCGGCGCTGTGAAGATCGTCATGGATGGGGAAAAACAGGTGCAGAGCCTCATCATCGCGCCTGCGGCGGTGGATCCAGAGGACATTGAAATGCTGCAGGACCTCCTTTCCGCAGCATTTAATGAAGCAACCAAGAAAGTCGATGAAATGATGGCGCAGGAGATGGGCAAACTCACGAGCGGGTTGGGGCTCCCGCCAGGACTGCTCTGATGCACACAATCGCACCGCTCGCGCAGCTCATCGAGCAGTTTCGGGCGCTGCCGGGCGTTGGCGCAAAGACTGCCACGCGCCTTGCCTATCATGTCCTCGATATGGATATGACACGGGCGCAGCGGCTCGCGAACGCAATCGTAGAGGCAAAGGAGAAAATCGGGTTCTGCTCGACATGCTTTAACCTCACCGACAGCGATCCCTGCATCATTTGCAGTGCAGAGCGGCGCAACCGTGGTGTCATCTGTGTCGTCGAGCAGCCGCCTGATGTCGCTGCAATGGAGCGCATGAACGACTATGACGGGGTCTATCACGTCCTGCACGGCGCACTCTCGCCGCTCGAAGGCATTGGCCCGAACGACATCCGCATCCGCGAACTCGTTACGCGCGCCGGTGCATCGGAGGTGCAGGAGGTCATCGTCGCGACCAATCCCAATGTCGAGGGGGAGGCGACCGCCATGTATATCGCAAAACTCTTAAAGCCCATGGGCGTCCGTGTCACGCGCATTGCCCATGGGCTGCCTGTCGGCGGCGACCTCGCGTATGCGGATGAGGTCACCCTCTCACGAGCAATGGAAAATAGGAGGGAAATCTAAGATGGATATTATTGCTGCTCTTGCTGTCGGTATTGTATTGTTTGCGATTCTCGGGAAGGTGATCGCGCTGCCGCTCCGCATTCTGTGGGTACTCATCACAAACAGCATCGTCGGTGCTGTTATCCTGTGGGTCATCAATTTGTTTGGCGCAGGCATCGAGATCACCTTCTTCAAGGCGCTTATTGTCGGCATCTTTGGCATTCCGGGTGTCATTGTCGTCCTGATTGCACATATGATGTGAGAGCTATGCGAAAAAAATTGAGAAAAGTTTAAGAAAAAGGCTTGACGAAAGAATGCGAGCGTGTTATATTATGACAGTCGCGCTGATGCGGGAAAGTGCTCTTAGCGAGCACT
>CALIBA010000299.1 GCA_938045435.1 uncultured Selenomonas sp. | reverse complement strand
AGTGCAGCAGGGCTTTGGAGTAGGCATAGTTCACCTTCATCATGTAGTTGACATCGTACTCCATCGTATCTGAACATGCGCCCTCATGGAAAATCGCATCAATGTCTGTCCCATCGAAGTCGCCTTCCTCGATGAGGCGCAGAAACTCGTCTTTTTGCTGATAGTCGATAAAGTGAAGCCCGCGCAGGTTCTTATAGTTCTCACCGTCTTCCAAATCATCCACGATAAGGATGTCCCTGCGTCCGCGCTCATTGAGTGCATGGACAAGATTGCTGCCGATAAAGCCGGCACCGCCGGTGACGATAATCATGTTGGATTCCTTTCTGCCTGCTGGTCAAGCACCTTTAGAAGCTCCTCACGGCTTACGGCGTAAGTACCGAGCTTGGAGACGACGACACTCGCAGCAAGATTGGCGAGGAATGCGCCATCTGCCGGGCTGAGCCCGCCCGCAAGCGCAAGCCCAAAGACCGCGATCACCGTATCGCCTGCACCAGATATATCAAAGACCTCCTGTGCCTGTGTCGGAATATGGACGACCTCCTCCCCATGGATGAGAGACAGCCCTTTGGCCGAGCGCGTGAGGATCACATTGCGTATACTGAATTTGCGCATCACATAACGCGCGGCCTTTTCCACCGGAAAGTCTTCATTCTCTATTGGCTCAAGGAGGATCTCGTTCACCTCTTTGAGGTTCGGCGTAATGTAGTCCGCCTCTTTATACTTCGCCCACTGTGCGCCCTTGGGGTCGATGATGACGGGCACGCCGTGGTCATGGGCAGCGCTGATGATGTGCCGACATGCATACTCTGTGCAGGATCCTTTGCCATAGTCGGAAATGATGATGCAGTCAAGGCTTTCGTTGAGCTTTCGGTCGATGTAGCCAAGATACTGCTCCGCATATGCGCTGTTTACGGGACTCGCGTCCTCAAAGTCCAGGCGCAGCATCTGCTGATGGCCTCCAATGACACGAATTTTGGTGGTCGTGGGGCGATCCGTATGAATGAGCCCCTCATAGTCGATGCCGCGTGCCGTGAGTTTTTCCAAGAGACTTCTGCAATGTGCGTCATCACCAACGAAGCCCGCGATGCTGACATTCGTCCCAAGCAGCGCCAGATTATGCGCGACGTTCGCTGCGCCGCCGAGCGTCTCACGCGTCCCCTTCACATGCGTGATCGGCACAGGTGCCTCAGGTGAAATGCGCGTGACATCTCCCGTATAGTACTTATCCAGCATAACATCGCCAACCACGAGGATGCTGCTGCGCATGCTCTTTTCCGCAACGACTGCGCGGATTCTCGTCATATCCATGAAACGCTCCTATCTGTTTAGAAATTATTTCTCCGGTAGAACCGGACGGACGACCCGACCCGCTGCCCCCTTGGGTGCAAGCGCGAATACACCATCCGCCATCTCTACAACCCGTGTCTCAAAATCCGCTGGGGCGGGGAGTTCATAGGCGGGACGCTCACAGGTTTCTGCAAGCAGCTTGTCAGCATACTGCATAATCAACCCCGGCGGCATACGCACCATACATTTCATATATTCATCCCCGTGGAGCGGACATTCGTGCAGTCTGCACGGGTGACAACGCACGGGCGCACGAATCGAAAAATCCCTGCTGTCATACGGATAAAATCCCGGAATGGGCGAAGCGCCGAACATACAGACAAGAGGCACATGCATGGCAACACCGATATGCATAGGGCCAGAATCCGTCGTGATAAAGAGAATGCAGCGCCGAAGCAGCCCCGCGAGCACACCAAGGCTGACTTTCCCCGTAAAGATGTGCAGATGCGGACTCTCCTTCTCTTTCATCTGTGCGATGCAGTCATGAACAATATCCACATCCATCGGCCCGCCAAGGACAGCGATATGATAACCGCGTGTGAGATAGGTATCTGCAACAGAGGCAAAGTAAGCATCCACCCAGCGCTTCGTTCGCCAGCTCGCGCCGATGTTGAGCGCGATCACCTTGTCCCCGGGCGCAAAATGCGCAGCAAAGAGACGTGCTGCCTCCGCCTCCGCCGCGGGAGGAACCCACATCTCAAGCCCCGCATCATAAACCGCACGGATGACCCCCGCCTCCCGCAGCGCCATATAATGCGAATGGACTTCGTGCATATCGAGGTTGCGGTTGGGGCTGACGGCATCAAAAAGCAGAGAAAAGCCCGGTTTTGCATAGCCGACAATACGCCTGCCGCCGCTCAGTGCTGCGAGCAGCGAGGGGCGCTCATTGCGGTGCAGATTGATGACGAGGTCATACTTTTCGCGGCGCAGCCGCCATGCAAACCGCAACAGCCCAAAGAGGCTGCGATCCTTCCCCTTCTTGTCGATGAAGAGGCAGCGATCGACATTTTGGTTCTCGCACACAATATCCGCCAGCTTCTCATCGGCGAGCAGTGTGATCCGCGCTGCCGGATAGGTGCAGCGGAGTGTCCGCAGGACGGGCGTCACAAGCATCAAGTCCCCGAGATGCATCAGATGGATGACGAGAATGTTCTGATAGAGACTCATTGCCCCTCCAGTGTATCTCCATGCGTGATGAGCTGCCATGAAAGCGTCCGCAAAATCGCAAGGCGCTTACGCAGCACATCATAGACTGCCGCCGTATCAGG
This sequence comes from uncultured Selenomonas sp., assembly GCA_938045435.1. Taxonomy (GTDB): domain Bacteria; phylum Bacillota; class Negativicutes; order Selenomonadales; family Selenomonadaceae; genus Centipeda. The sequence continues at coordinate 4,128 of CALIBA010000299.1, read as the reverse complement.
CGGCTCCTTCCCCCCCGGAAGAACCTCGGTGCGCTCCTCATTTACCATCCCCATCACATTGCCTGTGAGGAAGTAGTCGCGGTTGAACGCCGCCCCCATGCTGCTTTCCGTCAGGCTCGGCGCAATGGATACATAAGTAAAGCCCGCGGGCGCGATCAGTTCTATGAGCGTGGGGACGATATTCGTATGCCCCCCGACCGCATCGGGCGGCAGAATCTTCGGTGTAACGCCCTGCCCATAGAGCACGAACGGCACACTTTGGAACTCGTACATCGTGGGCGTACGCGATGGATTCATACGTACGGCGTGATCGCCCGTGATGACAAATAGGCTGTCCGGGTATTTCGCCATGGTCTCATGTACGAAGTTTGTCACGACCCGATCCATGTACCAGTAGTGCCCAAGCTCGATGGCGAGCTGGTCGGGGTCGTCTGCATTTGCAAGCGCAGCTGTCTTTGCACGCGCCTCCATAAGATCAAACCCCTCCGCCTCCACATCAATATTATAGGGCGGATGGTTCGACACCGTCATGATGAGGTGCACCGTCGGCGGCTCATCTGCAAGATGCGCGCCGAGTGCTGCAAAAAGCTGCCCATCCGAGGTCCCCCACGTATTCACCTTCTCTGCATGAAAATCCGGATACCCATAGAAATGGTCAAAGCCCTGCGCCAGTGTAAAGCGGTTCATCCCCTCCCATGAGGGCACCCCGCCATACCAAAAATCCACCGCATAACCGAGTTTTTGAAACTGCGGCGCCATGGCCGTCGGATAGACTTCGTGCAGGCTGCGCGGCTGATAGTTGACGTGCATATTGACATCGGACAGCCCCGTCACCACGCCTGTAATCGCAACCGAGGTGAAATCCCCGTTCGGCATAAAGCGGCGCGAATAATACGCATTCGGCTCCTTCGTCAAGCCCTTGATGCCGTCTGCAACATGCAGATGTGCATAAGCATCGAGCATGGGCCACTGGGCATAGGTTTCCCCGAGGATGATGAAGATATGTCGCGGCTTCGGTAGGCGCGAACCGTGCGCCGTGCGCGTCAGATACGGCGTCAGCGTATCGCCGCACCCTTGATGTCCTGCCGCCTGTGCGGCAAGGGTGCGTACCTGGTCCTTTTCAACCCCCGTGATGTCACCGCCCGCAATACGCTTTTGCATAGCGCGTGCACGATAGAGTGCCTGCCCGTCATCGAGAATACATTCATTGAGGAACATATCGCTCGTGACGCCTGCATTCTCCCAGTTCACTCCGCTGCCATAGGTAAAACTGCCGCCGAACCGGAGAAAAACACTGACCGCCGCAATGAGGAGCACCAGCCCGCACGCAAAGAAAACGCGCTGCAACCCCCAAAGGCGCGGCAGCGGGTATGTCCCGCGCGAGCACAGCAAGTACCGCAGAAGGACGAACGAAACGAGCGTCAGCAAAAGTGCAATACCAAGGCGCCAGAGAAGCCCGTATTCCTGAAGCATCGTCATAAAAATTGCCGTGACATCATCATGCAGCCCCGCCGCCACCTGCATATGGAAGGTTGACTGGAACTGGCGGTAAAAGGGGAACCGCGCCTGAAAGAGCACCGCAAAGACAAAGATCGCAAGCGTGCCCCAGGCAAGGCGCAGACGCCCAAGGGCACGAGAAAACTGCGGCGAAATGAGCACGGGCAGCGTACAGAACAAAAATGCGGGCAGTACAGCGGCGCCCGCTGTCTTAAACGAGAGCCGAAGCCCCGTGATAAGAGCGAGGGCAATGTCGCCTGTCCCCGTCCCCGGTGTCATATAGCCCGCCATATAATACATGAAATACGCGCGATAGATGCAGAGTGTCAGCAAAATAAAGACAAACAGCTTTACATCGCGCTGAAGCGACGCATAGAATGCCTCAAGCCGTCCGTCCTCCTCATATCCATATCGTGTAATCCGCATCATCGGCTCATGCTCCTCTCATGAATCTCCCACACCGTCCACACCCTCCTGCGCTGTCTCTGCCATTAAACGCGTGACTGCGGCCATCACGCGTGTGGGCGCGATATCATCCAGACAGTCCAGCCCGAGCGCGCAGACACGCTTACCACAGGGCGCACAGGGACGCTCGACGACGAGCACATTCTGCGGCGCATGATAAAGACCGTTGCGCGCAGCCGGCAGACATCCCATGAGCATCAGCGTCGGCGTACCGAGTGCATCCGATAAGTGCGTCGGGCCTGTATCGCCGCCGATGACGATACGTGCATCGCGCAGGAGCGCCGCCAGCTCCGGAAACGAGGTCGCGTTGACGAGCGAGGGCACCTCCTCCGCTGCCGCCGCAGCGATTTCCTCAGCACGCGCAGCATCCACCGCACCGCCGCCCACCATGATCGGCGTGAGCCCGCAGGTACGCAGACGGTGTGCAAGCTCTGCAAAATACGCCGTCGGCCATCGTTTGTTCGCCCAACTCGCCCCAATAATGAGTGCGGCATAGGCCCCTCTGCCGCAGCGTGCGTGCCGCTTTTCATGCACACTGCGTACGGCTTCTTCTGGAATCGTCACAGGGAACCGCACCGCATCCACCCTGCACCCAAGCGCACGCACGACATCGAGATTCTGCTCGACCACATGCCCCTCTCGATGCGCACTTGGAATCCGCCGTGAGATGAGCCAGGCAAGCTCACGCATCACACCAATGCCGATCTTTTGGTCTGCACGCACCAGGAACGCAACGGCCGCCGACTTAAACAGCCCCTGCAGGTCAATCGACGCATCATAGCGGCGCCTGCGCAGAAGGCGGCGCAGCGGCAAAAAATGTCGCCGCAGACCTGCCCATGTGCGCAGCTCTTTTTTGGGGAGGACAATGATCTCATCCACCGCCGGGCACATGCGCACAACGCCCTCGGCAATCGGCTCCACGACCCATGTCAGATGTGCCTTTGGATACGTCTCCTTGAGCGCATGGGCAACGGGAATCGCGTGCACGGCATCCCCCATGGCAGAGAGCCTGATAAGAAGAAATGCGTTCAATTAAAGCTCCTGCATGCGGCGAATGGTGTCTGTCGTTGACTTGCCCGCAACGAGCGGGATGAATACCACCGCGCCGCCATACCCCTCTACGATGCGCGCCTCGGGCAGCGTCGCACGGGTGTAGTCGCCGCCTTTGACATAAACATTGGGACGCACCTTTGCAATGAGGGTTTCTGCGGTATCCTCGCCGAAGATGACAACCGCATCCACCGATTGCAGTGCACCGACGACCTCCGCACGGTCGCGCTCATCATTGACGGGACGCGTTGCCCCCTTGAGCCGCCGCACGGACGCATCGCTGTTCAGGCCAAGGATGAGCACATCGCCGTGTGCACGCGCCGCAGCGAGATAGCGTACATGTCCCGCATGCAGAATGTCAAAACAGCCGTTTGTAAAAACGATGCGCTGCCCTGCCGCACGCAGGGCATTTGCAAACGCTTCGATGTGATCCCCCGGGATCAGCATATGCCGCCTCCTTCTTCCTTTGCGGCTCCCGCGACGGCCGCGCGCAGTTCTGTCTGCGATACCGTCGCCGTCCCGCGCTTTCGCACAGCAATCCCCGAGGCATAGTTGCTAAGACGCGCCGCCGTAACGGGCGCAACACCCGCCGCAAGGGCGAGCAACATCGCTGCGACGCAGGTATCGCCCGCACCCGAGACATCAAAGATCTCACTGTGGTCGCTCACAGGAATATCAATCGCCGCGCCATCTGAGAGAAAGAGCGTCATCCCCTTCTCCCCACGCGTAATCAGCACGCCGTCCGCACGAAGACGCATCTTTAGCTCCCGCCCCGCCGCATAGAGTTCCTCCTCTGAAGACAGGCTGCGCCCGAGCGCCGCGGCAAGCTCCGCATCGTTTTGCTTGACATAGCCAACCCCCTCATAGCTGAGGATGTCATAACGCGAGTCCACGATGCTCGGGATCCCTGCCGCCCGCGCGGCATCAATGACCGTACGGCGGATGTGCGCCGTCACCGTCCCCGAACCGTAGTCTGAGAGAACCACGCCGCGCACCTTGGGCAGAGCCCCACACACATAGGAAAGAAGTGCCTCCTCAGAGCATTTGCCTGGTTTTGTATGCCACTCACGGTCAACGCGCACGATCTGCTGGCTGACGGTTGCCCGCCCGCCTGCG
>CALIBA010000298.1 GCA_938045435.1 uncultured Selenomonas sp. | reverse complement strand
GTTCCGCCGCGGCGGCGACCTGCTCAAGGAACAACCCCACAACGCCCACATCGCCATCAAAATTCGGGATAACATCTACTGGGTCGGAGCGATCGACTGGTCGATGCGCAGCTTCCATGGCTACGATACCCAGCGCGGCTCCAGTTACAACGCCTACCTCATTCTCGATGAGAAGATCACTCTAATCGATGCCGTCAAACAGGGATTCGAAGATGAACTACTCGCACGCATCTCGTCCGTCATCGATCCCGCAAAGATCGACTACATCATCTCAAATCATGTGGAGCCGGATCACTCATGGGGTGTCCCAGTCATCGCCCGCCTCGCACCGAATGCAAAAGTCATTACGAGTGCACCGAACGGATTGAAGGGGCTGAAGGCATACTATGGCGACCTCCCTTATGAGACCGTCAAAGCAGGTGATACGCTCTCCATTGGCAGACGTACCCTGCAGTTCGTTCCGACCCCCATGCTCCACTGGCCGGACAGTATGGTGACCTACTGTCCAGAGGAAAAAATTCTCTTTTCCAATGACGCCTTCGGGCAACATCTTGCGACCGGCAAGCGATATGATGATGACAATGATCTCTCTATCGTCTGTGAAGAAGCAAAAAAATACTATGCAAACATCTTGTTCCCCTATGGTAATCAAGCACAGGCTGCTCTTAAGGCACTGCATGGCCTCGATATGGAGCTGATTGCAACAGGACATGGCATCATCTGGCGTTCCCATATTCCAGAAATTGTCAAGCTTTATAAGCAATGGGCAACCGGCGAAACGGAGAACCGTGCCGTCATCGTCTTTGACAGCATGTGGCACTCCACGGAGAAAATGGCGCATACGATTGCCGAGGCTTTCATTGACAAGGGGCTATCGGTTGGATACTATGACATCAAGCATAATACACATGCCGACATCATGACTGATGTGCTCACGAGCCGCTATCTCGCGGTCGGTTCTCCAACGCTCAACAACAATATGCTCCCAACGATTGGCGGCTTTCTCTGTTATATGAAAGGACTTGCACCAAAGGGACGCAAAGCATTTGCATTCGGCTCCTACGGCTGGGGCGGACAGAGCATCCAACAAATCGAGGACGAACTAAAGAGTGCGGGCTGTGAGATCATTCTCGATAAGGTACGCATGCTCTACGTGCCATCCAATCAGCAGCTCACAGAACTGCATGACCAAATTCTCGCACTATAACAGAAAAATAAAAAACCAAGGCGCACCCATAAGTGGGTACGCCTTGGTTTTTTATTTGGTACAAATGCATGATGGTATCCATCTACAATATATTGCATACTAAGATTCTGTGAAATACTTCATCGAGGTTTTCTTCCACTCACGTTTTGTATAGAGCATACACCGTTCCTCTATCCCCGTCGCTGCTGCAAGCTCTGCCGCAATCGCTTCACATTCCGCGCAGCTGAAGCCATGAATCATAGTATAAAGATTATAACGCCAGCCCACTTCCCGATTGCGGTCATAGCAGTGCGAAACCCGTGCATGTTCCGCCATGCGCATGGCGACGTCATCCACGCACTCATCCGGCACATCCCAAACGCAGAGCGCATTCGCCGTAAACCCGACCTCTCGATGACGAAGAACGGCTCCCATCTTGCGGATCTTCTTCTCTGCACGCATTGCCATAATACGTGCAAGCAATTCATCCTCTGCCATTCCGATTTCATCAGCGAGCACCTTATACGGCTCAGAAACCAGTGGGAAGTCGCCTTGCAGAAGGCGGATGATCTTTTGATCACGTGTATCAATCACTTGTGTTTTTGACATGGTATATGCCCCGCCCCTTTATGAAAGATTGAACTGTACATTGATTTTATAACGCTTGTTCGCTCTGAGCTTCATCATGCTGCGCAGCCCCGGAAGAGCCGCGATCTCAGAAAGGACTTTCTGTTCTGCTGCCTGCGACGGAGAGAGCAGCGTGAACCACAAATTATATGTTCCCTCCCGCTCGTAATTGTGCGTCACCCCCACATATTGATTGACCGCATTTGCCACTGTGGACAATTGCTCCGCATCAACGCATAGTGCAATCAAAGTACCATGATAGCCAAGGCGATCTGAGTTGAAAAATGTACCTATGCGGCGCAGATACCCCTCCTCTTTTAACTCTTTCAAGCGCGTGAGTACAGTTTCCTCGCTCACACCGAGCATTTCGCCAAGATGCGCGAATGGGCGTGTACAGACAGGCAGATTACACTGCAAAAGATTTAGCAGCTGTTTATCAAAATCGGTCAGCGGCATCATCATATCTTCTCCTAAAATACACACAACTCCCTGTTCTTTCCATCTGATGATGCTGTTTCTGACTTGCTCAAGGGCAGCAGCATCAAAAGGTGAACCGCATTCATTTCCTGTGTCTATTCTATCAGATAGTCCTTCATCACGTCAAGCAGTTCCAGGCGCCCCTCATTTTTAGGCACTGCATATGGCAAAATTGTCAGCTCAGGTACACCGAGGGTCTCTCGTATCTGCGCAATCTGGGCACTGCGTACATTCTTCCCAATCTTATCCGCCTTGGTTGCGATGACAAGTACAGGAATATCATGCGTGATCAGCCACGAGAACATCCTTTGATCCGATGCCATCGGTGTATGCCGAATGTCAAGCAAAAGGCAGACAAAGCGCAGTTTTTCTGAATGAAGAAAATACTCCTCGATGAACTTTGCCCAGACCTTCCTGCTGGCTCGTGCCGCCTTTGCGTAGCCATAGCCCGGCAGATCGACAAGATGTACAGGATGCCGCTGCTCTCCTCCGTCGATGCGCAAAAGGAGCTCATAGAAATTGATGGTCTGCGTTTTCCCTGGCTTTGAAGAAACACGTGCCAGCTGACGGATACGCGTCAGGGAGTTGATGAGTGACGACTTGCCGACATTAGAGCGCCCGATGAATGCCACTTCTGGATGCCGCTGCTCTGGATATTGATCCCTCCGTACGGCAGAAGCGATATAAACAGCCTTTGTAATAACAACAGGTTCTGACAAAAATCCACCTCCTCATAAATATTCTCAAGTATCCAATGCGATTTTCAGCACCTCGTCCATATGTGCAACTGGCACAAATTCCATCGCCTCACGTATGACATCGGGGATGTCTTCAATATCACGCTCATTATCAAGCGGAAGAACAATCGTCTTCATCCCTTCCCGATACGCAGCCATCGTCTTTTCCTTAAGCCCGCCAATCGGCAGAACGTTGCCGCGCAGTGTAATTTCTCCGGTCATG
>CALIBA010000297.1 GCA_938045435.1 uncultured Selenomonas sp. | reverse complement strand
CGGGTCGTTACCTCGCGCATAGAGAGGAAGTCGTCTGGCTTTCCCTCGGCACTTTTGATCTTAAAGCGCCGATAGTCTGACTTCTTCGGCAGGCCCCCTTCAAAGACAACCATCGAAGCAACGGTTTCCTGTCCTTGATTATGAGAAATATCAAAACATTCCATACGATAGGGTGCTTTTTCTAGTCCAAGATAACGACCGAGTTCTTCGACTGCGCCCAAGGTCTGTTGATCCGAAAGGCTCTGACGCGTCTGCTCATCGGCAAGGAATTTTTCTGCATTCCCCGTCGCCATGACGATAAGATCACGTTTTGTGCCGCGCTGGGGCGTGAGCAGCACAACCCTCCCGCCGCCCTTCTTCTCAGAAAGCCAGTTTTGAATGACCTCCCTGTCTGCATCTGCAAGCACTTGCGGAAGGAGCACCTCACGCGGAACAAATGTTGCCTGATTATAATACTGTTCGAGAAAGGCACGCAAAACATCCACATCACTTTCTTCTTCGCTTCCACGCAGGAGAAAATGTTCACGCCCAATCATCTTGCCGCTGCGGATGAAGAAAATCTGAACACAGACACCGACCGAAGACCGGGCCATGCCGATGGCATCCTGATCGCCCGCCCCTGTCACAATGTTCTGCCGCTGTGTCGCCGCGCGCACAGCCGCAAGCTGGTCGCGCAGCCGTGCAGCAATCTCAAAATGGTATGCCTGAGCAGCATGCTGCATACGCTGCTCAAGTGCACGTTCCACATCATCTGTCCGCCCCTCAAGAAAGAGCAGGACCGCCCGTATCATCGCCCCGTAGTCCTCCTGCGATACCTTGCCCACACACGGAGCAAGACAGCGCTTGATATGATACTCAAGACAAGGGCGTTCTGGCATAATGCGGCATGTACGCAAAGGAAAAAGGCGTCTGAGTAGTTTTAGGCTGTCACGTAGTGCTGTCACATTGGTATAAGGACCAAAGTAGCGCGCGCCATCGTGCATAACACGCCGCGTAATGAATACACGAGGAAAGTCCTCCTGCACCGTCACTTTTACATATGGATAACTCTTATCATCCTTCAGTCGGATATTATACCGTGGGCGGTGCTTTTTGATGAGATTGGCTTCTAGGATCAGCGACTCAACCTCGTTGGCGGTCATAATTGTCTCGAAATCTGCTATATGCGAAACCATCGCACGTACTTTCGGTGCTTGACTGCGGCTGCTCTGAAAATACTGGCGCACGCGGTTTTTCAGCACGACTGCCTTGCCCACATAGATGATCTTTCCGCGCACATCCTTCATGATATAGACGCCAGGAGAATCCGGAAGCAATTTTAATTTTTCTGCGAGCGCTTCCGTCATGGGATCACCGCCTCATTGCTTCATGCGATTGATGGAACTAAAGAGCGCAAGCACTGAGGAGGTGATAATATCCGTGTCCATCCCTGCGCCCCAGTAGACGTGCCCATCTGCTCCCGTGATACTGATGTAAGAGATTGCACGCGATGTCTGACCAATTTCAAGTGCATGTTCACTGTATGTAAGATTCGAATAGGAAAGCGCTAGATTTTGCTGCAAGGCATTGGAAATCGCGTCTAGACGTCCGTTGCCGCGTGCCTCAAAGGTACGCTCTACGCCCTCCTCCTTGAGCTGAACATCTCCTACATGCATACCGTCTGGCAGCTTCCTCAAATGGAAATCCATCAATTCATAGGGAGCAGAGATATTGACATAGGTATCCATAAAGACTTGATAGATCTCATCTGGCATAAGTTCCCGATGCCCATTGTCAGAAACAGCTTTGACACGATAGCTGAAGTCCTCACGCATATTCTTCGGCATAATGATGCCATACTGCAACTCCATGATGTAGCTGACCCCGCCCTTGCCAGATTGGCTGTTGATGCGTATGACATCCCCTTCGTAGGCACGTCCGACATCCTTTGGATCAATGTAAAGATATGGCAAAGTCCATGTGGCAGGGTTTTGTTCTTCCCTGTATTTCATCCCCTTGGCAATGGCATCTTGATGTGACCCAGAAAATGCAGCAAAGACCAGTGACCCCGCATACGGCTGCCGCGGATTTACCTGCATCCGCGTGACTTTTTCATAGACTTCGACGAGATGAGGCAAATTGGAAAAGTCGAGCTTTGGGTCCACACCAAGCGCAAACATATTCATTGCAACAGTGATGATATCCACATTGCCCGTACGCTCCCCATTGCCAAAGAGCGTTCCCTCAACACGCTCTGCACCAGCCAAGAGCCCCATTTCCGTATCTGCTACACCACAGCCTCGGTCATTATGCGGATGGAGCGAAAGGACAACACCATCCCGGTATCTCAGCCGCCTGTTGACATAGTCAATCTGCATACCATAGACATGCGGCATGGACATCTGTACCGTGACAGGAAGATTGATGATCGCCTTTCGCTCAGGGGTTGGCTGCCAGACATCCAAAACGGCATTGCAGACCTCAAGTGCATACTCCGGCTCCGTTCCGGTAAAGCTCTCGGGGGAATATTCAAAACGGTAGTTCACACCTTCTTCCGCTGCGAGCTGCTTGAGGAGCTTTGCCCCATCTACGGCAATTCCTAGAATTTCCTCCTTTGACATCCCGAATACCTGCTCACGCTGCGCAGCAGAGGTCGGATTGTAGACATGAACGATTGCATTCTTAACGCCGCGCAGTGCTTCAAACGTCTTACGGATGATGTGCTCACGTGCCTGTGTCAAGACCTGCACTGTCACATCATCAGGGATCAAGTTATTCTCTACAAGGCGGCGCAAAAACTCAAATTCCGTCTCTGAGGCTGCGGGAAAACCAACTTCGATTTCCTTGAACCCCACACGAACCAAGAGATCAAAAAATGCCAACTTTTCATCTAGGCTCATTGGAATAATGAGCGACTGGTTGCCGTCACGCAAATCGACACTGCACCAGATCGGCGCATGATCCGGCGCATCCTTGCGCAGCCAATCGAGCTGAATCTCCGGCGGCATAAAATATCCTTTGGCATACTTGGTATGGTTCATGACTGTTCCCCCCAAAAAAATTTCCATATAGGAAAAACCCTTCGCCGCTCCATCGGACGAAGGGCAGGCCTTTATGGCTCAATGCCGTGTAATCATAGCACATTCACTGTGCTTTTGTAAACCTTATTTCAGCGTTGCATTGAATTTTTCAATCAGTTTCTCTGGCTTATACGATTCCTTTGCCTTGCGCAGTCCCTCGATCCCCATATCCTCTTCCCGATTGATATAGGT
>CALIBA010000296.1 GCA_938045435.1 uncultured Selenomonas sp. | reverse complement strand
TGTCGATAATGGTATCTTTATCTGTCTTGAATTCCTTTGCCAAATCGGTGATTCTATATTTCGATTCTGACATCAATCCACCCCCGTCGATATTTCATGCAGATAGGTTGCAAGCCGATCCGCAAAACCTCTATCTATCAGTACGGCAACTGCACGGTATTCTTTTCCCAGACACCGTCCCAGCTGCTGCATCGTCAACAGTTCCGCTGTTGGCACAGACATCCGTGCCGCCATATGAGAAAATTTTTCCCTGGTCTCCTCTGAGGCATCCTCTGCGATGAGAAGATAGGCCCCGCTCTTTTTTCTAAGTGCTTCCTCTACGGCAAACGCACCAGATACAATGCGCCGCGCCCGGGCTGCCATGCTTAGGAGATTCATGATGCGCGTGTTTTTCCTAGAATCCATGGCTACTCCTTTGCAGGTATGGTCTTGAGCAGGACTTCGAGCTTCTCATAGAGTGTAGAAGCACAGCGCCCCTTCAATGACCAAGCAAATCCGTTATGCTTACGCGCCTGCATGAAACATGCCCACCTTGGACAAAGGTATGCCCCACGTCCCGCTGCCTTGCCTGTGGGATCGATGGAAATTTCTCCCGCAGGGCTGCGCACAATGCGCAGGAGTTTGCCCTTCGGATGTTTTTCCCGGCAGCCGACACACAGCCGCTCGGGCTGCTTCGCCGGCTCCATTTAGGCCTCCTCGAGGAGGGGCATAGATGCGACAGGCGCCGCACCGATGAGGGAATGAACCCCTTCCTGTGCTGCCTGCGTCTCACTTTTAATGTCGATCTTCCACCCCGTGAGTTTTGCTGCAAGACGCGCATTCTGTCCCTCTTTGCCTATCGCGAGAGAGAGCTGATAGTCAGGAACGATAACGCGTGAGATTTTTTCCGCTTCATCCACGGCAACCGAAATGACCTTTGCAGGACTAAGAGAGTTTGCGATATAGCTTGCGGGATCATCACTCCATTTTACAATATCGATCTTTTCCCCTGCAAGTTCGTCCACAACTGCCTGTACACGCATGAAGTGCGGCCCAACACAGGCACCGATGGGATCGACGCGCTCCTCAAGAGAAGCCACTGCCACTTTGGAACGACTGCCTGCCTCACGCGCAATGGACTTGATCTCAACGACGCCCTCCTGCATCTCAGGCACCTGCAGCTCAAAGAGTTTTTTCAGTAGTCCTGGATGTGTCCGTGAAAGGACAATCTGCGGTCCTCTGCTCGTCCGCTTCACCTCAATGATATAGGCCCGCAGCGTATCGCCGTAGTTATAAGTCTCCGTTGGCAGCTGCTCCGTCGCCACGAGCACCGCTTCGGCACGGCCAATATCGACAAACACATTGTGTCCCTCTATGCGCTGAACAATGCCCGTCACAATATCAGATGCACGATTTACGTACTCCTCGTAGACGATGCCGCGCTCTGCCTCACGCAGACGCTGCATGACGACCTGCTTGGCAGTCTGGGCAGCAATGCGTCCAAAATTGGCAGGGGTTACCTCGATCTCAATCACATCGCCGACAGCATAGTCCGGGTTAATGGCACGCGCCTGCGCAAGCGAAATGTCCGTAATGTCACTCTCGGGTTCCTCTACGACCGTCTTGATGGCAAAAACGTGAAATGCACCGCTCTCACGCGAAAGAGCAATCCGAACATTTTGTGCCGAACTGAAGTTGCGCCGATAAGCCGAGATGAGCGCTGCCTCAATGGTATCAAAGAGAAGTTCCTCATCAATGCCTTTTTCGTATGCAAGCTCCTTCAATGTCTGAAGGAACTCCTTCCCGCCGTTCTTCTCCTTTGTGACTTTTCTTGCCAAAACCCAGATCCTCCCTAAAAATTGATATGTAGGCGTACATTTGACACCAGTTCCATGGGAATGCACGTCCCATCATCGAGCGTCAACGCAGTGCCGTCATAACCAGTGAGCGTACCCGTCCACAGCTTTTTCCCATGAAGGGGTGCATAGAGCGTTACATCAACTTCCTTACCGCGTTCACGCTCAAAATCACGCGCCTTGCGGAGCACGCGGTCAAGCCCAGGGGATGAGACTTCGAGAATATAGCCGTCCGAGATAAAATCCTCACGGTCTAGAATCTCTTCAAGGCGCTCACTGAGCAGCCTGCAGTCCTCAATATCAATGCCGCCGGACTTATCAATATAAACGCGCAAGTACCAGTCTCGCTCCCGCACATACTCAACATCCACGAGCTCGAGTTCTGGCAGATCTATCAATAATCCACGTGCGATCTCCTCAACGCGCGTTTCTATTTTCTCGCCCATGCTCCACTCCCCATCGCGCACTTTCTCGTTTACATGAATGAAAGAGTGGGTTTTCACCCACTCTTTCAACTCTTAAATGAATTTAATCGGAGTATAACATAAGACTACACTGTTTGTAAAGCCCTTGCCGTGATTTTCCTCAATGTCCCAAGTTTACCCCTGCCTAGAAAAACAAGAACAGCAGAAGGGCTGCAATGGCAACGGAATAGACCCACCCCGTCAGCGCAATGGAAGAAAGTTTTACTTTGCTCCATATCAGGTCTTTCCACTGACACAGGAGAACCTCACCCGTCAGTGCACCGCCTGTCTGCCGCAAATGCTCTATGGCATACATGACCGTTCCATAGGCACAGAGCCCGAGCGCCCCCACGACAAAAAGCAGCATCCCCCAATCGAGAGAGAGCGCATTTCCTACCATGCCGCCGATGAAACTCTTTTTCATCTCAGAAAGCACCATGTGGTAACGAATGAATACACCAACAGCAAAGAGAAGCAGCCCTTGCGCCATTACCGCCGAAACTGCATAATCCTTCCGCTTGACGGCGGCATATGCCGATGCCGCACCGATGATGATGATGGCAAACGCCAGTACCTTGTTCATATCCATCATGGTAAAGTGAAATATGCCCGCCCCCGTCATCCACGGCATAAAGACAGAGAACAGGACAGCGGCCGCACTGATATACGGTGCTGTGGACAGCTTTTCACAAAACTGCTCAAGATCCTGCACTTTTGCCTCGCCCTCGCTTGACGGCGGCTGCTTTGCCCTATCTTCACCTTTTCCTGCTGCGGGCAGTGGCGCGTCCTCTGTATGTTCTGTCTGCTGCAAAGGTGCTGATGCAGGTGTGCCTTCTGTCTCCTGCGGCGCACCGCAAGACGAGCAGAACCGTGCTCCCTCATCAATCGAGGCGCCGCATCTGTCACATCCCCTCATAGCTGCCCCCTTTCTATCGTCCGTACAGTCTGCG
>CALIBA010000295.1 GCA_938045435.1 uncultured Selenomonas sp. | reverse complement strand
GAGCCATGCCGATTGCGGCGGCGCTGGAGCTTATTCATACGGCCTCTCTCGTGCATGATGACGTGATTGATGAAGCCGATACTCGGCGCGGTGCAGCGACAACAAATACCAAATGGGGCAATCAAATTGCTATTTTAAGCGGGGATTATATCTTCGCGCGTGCATTTAAGCTGGTTGCGGAACATGGGTACCCTTCGATCGTTTACGAAAAACTCGCGCAGTTGGTCTGTACGCTCAGCGAGGGGGAAATTTTACAGGATCACAGTGCCTATCAGATTCCAGAGGGAGAGGACTCCTACTATGAGCGCATTCGCAAGAAAACGGCAGACTTTTTAGAGAACTGCTGCGAACTAGGTGCGTTCATTGGCGGCATGTGTGCTGCTGATATAGAGCGTATGGCGCTGTATGGCCATGCAATCGGCATGGCATTCCAGATCACGGATGACCTGCTTGATTTGAGGCAGACCTCAGAACATATCGGAAAACCTGCAGGACGCGATCTTGCACAGGGGTATGTTACCCTGCCCGTCATTCGTGCACTTTCGGTGCTCGATGCACCGGAACGTGCAGAACTTGCGGCACTGATTACCAACCCCAAAATGGCAGAGATCGAAGTCGCACGTGCACTTACACTTGTGCGCATGACAGACGGCATCGACTATGCACAGGAAAAGGCAGATGCATATCTTGCGCGTGCCAAGGATGCGCTGCCGGCATCGCTTGATGCGCAGATTCGCGAGACGTGCCTCATGGCAGCGGATTTTATTGGGCATAGAGAGTTTTGAAAATGCAGAACCGATACAGCACGCCTTATGGTGTTCTGTGATGCAGCCCCGGAGTGGGGGCGGAAGAAAGGGCGAAACGATGAAGGAGTGTAGCAGATGTTTGGCATCGGCGTACCCGAACTGATTTTGATTTTGGTCGTTGGATTGATTGTGTTCGGTCCCGGCAAACTTCCTGAGATGGGACGGACGCTCGGCAAGGGGATTCGGGAGTTCCGCAAGGCATCGAATGCGCTGACACAGGCGATCAATACACCTGACCCGCCGCCTGCACAGGCACCGGTACCCCGCACAGAGCAGAGTGCGCCTCCCGATGCGCAGATCACCCCGACAGCAGAAACGGCTGCGGCAGCTGTTGCGGTGCATCAGGCGGCAGAAAATAAGGAGCATATAGGGACAGCTGCCAAGGAGCAATCTGCGGCAGAGCAGAAGACAGAAAGCAAATCGTCTGCAGCATCATAGAGAGTGATTATTTTTAGGAGGTTCTTATGTTTGGATTAGGCGTACCAGAGCTTGTGCTTATCCTCATCATTGGGCTTGTGATCTTTGGTCCCGGTCGCCTGCCGGACATCGGCAAGGCACTCGGCAAGAGCATCAAAGAATTTAAGTCGGCGCATAACGAGCCGGAGCAGCCACGTGCAGAAATGAACGTCACGGAGGAGGCAAGGCAGCTGTCCAAGAACGAAAAGCCAGAGGCAAAGAGCTGATTTATGGCAGAGGAATCAAAGGAACAGGATCCGCAAGAGCGCCTGCCTGCCACAGTGGAGGAGGAAAAGGAACCCGTCCCTGCGGATCAGGAGCCTCTTGCGGAAGCTGACCCGACGGGTGGGGAAGAGCCGCCCCTTGCAGAGGCAGATGATGGCAGCATGTCGCTCATCGCTCATTTGACGGAACTGCGCGCGCGCATTATCAAATGTCTCATCGCCATCACCATAGGCAGCGTCGTTGGGTATTACTTCATCGAGGACATCATGCACTATCTGACCCGCCCGGTCGGAAAGCTTTATTACATGCAGCCTGCGGAAGCATTCTTCACCTATATCAAGATTGCCGTTGTCGTGGGCTTTCTTCTCGCTTTACCTGTGATCTTCTATCATGTGTGGCGGTTCTTTCTGCCTGCGCTCACACGTGCAGAGCGCATAGTGCTCGGGATTGTCGTTCCCGTTTCAGTGGTGCTCTTTTTTCTGGGACTTGCGTTCTCGTTCTTTCTCGTATTTCCTGCCGCGATCCTATTTTTCAAGGGGTTCGGCAATGATGAGCTTGAGGCGCTTTTTTCCGTCAACCGTTATTTTGAATTCGTTATTATGTTCGTATTACCGTTTGGGTTCGTCTTTGAACTGCCACTTATCATTACGATTCTTGGAAAATTAGGTTTTATTTCTTCTGTTTTTCTTAGGAAATATGCCCGCATTGTCATCTTTCTTTCGTTCGTCATTGCCGCTGTGATCTCTCCAACACCGGATGTATTTACACAGTCGATGATTGCACTGCCGATGATTGTGCTTTATGGTGTCGGCTATTTGATTGTGAGATTTATACTGAGGAAATAGCATCTTGATTTTGGGGCTGTCATGCACCAAACCGGATCTTTGTGGAGCAAGGCGCGACTGATTGTGCAGCGCTTTATTTGCATAGGGCTGCGACCACTCGGGTTATATCGTTTGTAGGAGGGAAAATCTTGGCATATAAGGATCTGCGTGAATTCATCGCGGCGCTTGAGGAGCGTGGGCTGCTCAAACGCATTACGGCAGAGGTCGACCCAGAACTGGAGATCACCGAGATTACAGACCGCATCTCAAAGCGTGAAGGGGAGAAAAACGTCGCTCTTCTCTTTGAGAATGTCAAAGGATCTAAGATGCCTGTCCTCATGAATGCCTTTGGCAGCTATGAGCGCATGGCACTCGCCTTCGGTGTGGAAAAACTCGATGACATTGCGGATGAACTTACGGAGATCCTCAAGATCCCACATATCTCTCTCCAGAACAAGATGAACCTCATGACGCTCATCCCTATGGCGCGCAAGGCGATCAACTTTCCAAAGTACGTGAAGAATGCGCCTTGTCAGGAGGTCATTGAGACGGAGCATCCGAATCTCGATGAGATCCCTATTCTAAAATGTTGGCCGGATGACGGCGGTCCATTTGTGACACTGCCGCTCGTCTTTACCAAGAACCCCGCGACGGGCAAGCGCAATGTCGGGATGTATCGTCTGCAAAAGTATGACAGCCGTACGACGGGGATGCACTGGCATATCCACAAGAATGGCGCGGAGAATTTCCGTGACATGAAGGAACGCGGCGGACAGCGCATTGAGGCCGCGGTTGCCATCGGTACGGATCCTGTTGTGACCTATGCAGCGACAGCGCCGCTGCCACGCGATATTGATGAAATGGTCTTTGCGGGATTTCTGCGTCATAAATCGGTCGAACTCGTGAAATGTATCACCGTCGATCTTGAGGTGCCTGCAACGGCAGAGATCATCCTCGAAGGCTATGTCGATACAAACGAGATGCGCCGAGAGGGCCCATTCGGCGATCACACAGGTTACTATTCGCTTGCGGATGATTATCCCGTTTTTCACATCACAGCGATTACGCACCGCAAGGACCCCATCTACTCTGCCACAGTCGTCGGAAAGCCTCCCATGGAGGACTGCTTTCTCGCCAAGGCGACAGAGCGCATCTTTTTGCCGCTGCTCAAGCAGATGCTGCCAGAGGTCGTGGATGTCAATATGCCGCTTGAGGGCGTGTTCCACGACTGCATTGTCGTATCCATCAAGAAACAGTTCCCCATGCATGCACGCAAGGTCATGCACGCGCTTTGGGGCATGGGGCAGATGATGAACGTAAAGATGATTATTGTCGTGGATGCACACGTCAATGTGCAGGATATGAAGGAAGTCTGGTGGCGCGTCTTCAACAACATCGATGCCAAGTATGATCTGGAGATCGTACAGGGCCCCCTTGATGTGCTCGACCACTCCTCACCAATGGCGAAATGGGGATCAAAGCTTGGTATCGATGCGACGAAGACGTGGCCGGAAGAGGGACATACACGCGCGTGGCCAGATGAGATTACAATGACCGAGGAGGTTGTGGCGCGCGTGAGCGCACGTTGGAAGGAGTTTGGCCTCGATTGAGCTGGTGGATGGAGCGCCTGCGGGCGCATATGAACAACACCGCATTTCATCATACAGTATTCTCCCTCCCATTTGCTCTGATGGGTGCGTTGCTCGCATCGGACGGAACACCGCGTCTTGCGGATCTCGGTTGGATTGTACTCGCTATTACGGCGGCACGTTCGGCGGCGCTTGCGCTCGACAACCTTGCCGATTTGAAATACGATGCACAGCAGCCGCGTCTCGCTTACCGCGCGATGGTACAGGGACGCGTAGGAAAAGTGGAGGCGCTCGCCTTTATTGGCGCGTGTCTTCTTGTGCTTATATTTGCCGTTTTGCAGCTGAACCCTGTCTGCATCCGCCTGCTGCCGTTTGCAGCTGCACCTTTTCTCATCTACCCCTTTCTAAAGCGTGTGACGGGATGGGTGCATCTCTTTCTTGGTGTCGCCATTGGCATGGCACCAGCGGGTGGATGGGTAGCCGTCAGTGGGCACATTGATTTTACGATGGGGGTTCTTTTTTGCTCTGTTGCACTTTGGATTGCGGCATTTGATGCGATGTACGGCGCACAGGACGAGGCGTTTGACCGCAGTCAGGGACTCCACTCCCTCGCTGTTTCTTATGGTGCACGCAGCGCATTCCGCATTTCCCGCGCCATGCACATCACGTCGATTGTGGGGTTTTTAGCAGTTGGGTTTCTTTGTCATCTCGCATGGCCGTACTTCATCGGCGTCGGCATCGCAGCAGGAACGCTCATCTATCAGCACCGCATTGTCAGCCCTACTGACTTTTCACGTGTGACGCAAACATATTTCATGCGCAACGGCATTGTGTCGCTTGCGATTTTTGTCTTTACATGGCTGAGTTATCTCGTTTAACGAAGAGGAGAGCATATGGCACGTATTCTGTCGGGCAAAGAATTTGCCGCAAAGATCAAAGAGGAGGCTGGCCGAAAAGCCGCTGAGCTAAAGGAAGTGGGGGTTCATCCGCGCCTTGCCGTCATCATCGTGGGCATGGATCCGGCATCTGAAGTCTATGTTCGCAATAAGGAGAGGGCATGTGCAGAGCTTGGCATCCTCTCCGACCATGTGGCTCTGTCGGAGGCAGCTGCACCGGAGGAACTGATTGCCCGCATTGAAGCATTGAATGCCGATGAGGATGTGCACGGCATTCTCGTCCAGCTGCCGCTGCCTGCGCATATGGCAGAATATGCACCCCAAATTCTCAGCCGTATCGACCCACGCAAAGATGTAGATGGCTTCCATCCTGTCAATCTCGGGCGGCTTTTCATCGGACAGCCGGGCCTGCGCCCATGTACGCCTGCGGGTTGCATCCGTATGCTCGAATATGCAGGGACTCAAATGGAGGGTGCACATGCCGTTATCATCGGGCGCAGCAATATTGTTGGAAAACCCATGGCACATTTATTGCTCGAACACAATGCCACGGTCACAGTCTGCCATTCGCGGACGAATGATCTGAATGCCATTGCGCGTACAGCAGACATTCTTGTTGCTGCTGTTGGACGGCCCCATTTTGTTACGGCCGATATGGTGAAGCCAGGGGCGACGGTGATAGACGTCGGCATCAACCGCATCGCACCGAAGCAGCTCGTCGGCGACGTGGACTTTGATGCCGTATCAAAGGTCGCAGGAGCGATTACCCCCGTGCCGGGCGGCGTTGGCCTTTTGACTGTCGCCATGCTGATGGAAAACGTTGTACAGGCGGCCAGGTTACAGCATGAGCAAGGAGGCACAGGCAATGCACTCTGATCTTGAAATCGCACGCGCGGCGAAGCTGCGTCCCATCGCAGAGATTGCGGCACAGATTGGCATTGATGCGGCACATATTGAGCCATATGGAAAGTATAAGGCAAAGCTCACGCAGCAAGCGCTGCGCGGCGTAGAACATCACCCGGACGGGAAACTGATTCTTGTCACGGCAATCAATCCCACGCCTGCGGGCGAGGGGAAGACGACGACGAGCGTTGGCCTTGCTGACGCCCTCCATCAACAGGGGAAAAAGACCATTGTTGCATTGCGTGAGCCATCGCTTGGGCCTTGCTTTGGCATGAAGGGCGGTGCGGCCGGCGGTGGTTATGCACAGGTTGTTCCAATGGAGGACATCAACCTCCACTTTACAGGCGATTTTCATGCCATTACCACAGCACACAATCTCCTCGCGGCGCTCATCGACAATCATATCTTTCAGGGCAACGTACTTGATCTCGATGTGAACCGCATCGTATGGAAACGCGTGCTCGATGTGAATGACCGTGCGCTGCGCCACATCGTCGTGGGGCTTGGCGGACGCGCACATGGCGTGCCGCGTGAGTCCGGTTTTGACATCACCGTTGCATCTGAGATGATGGCGATCCTCTGCCTTGCAGACGGTCTCGCAGATATGAAGCGCCGCCTCGGACGCATCCTCATTGGCTATACGCGCAGTGGGCGTCCCGTACATGCGGAGGAACTCGGCGCAACGGGGGCGCTTGCACTCATCTTCAAGGATGCAATCTATCCGAATCTCGTGCAGACCATTGAGGGGACGCCCGCCCTCATCCACGGCGGTCCCTTTGCAAATATTGCCCATGGGTGCAGCAGCGTCATGGCAACGCGGGCAGCGCTCAAATATGCGGATTACGTCGTCACAGAAGCAGGTTTTGGGGCTGATCTCGGCGCAGAGAAATTCTTTGATATTAAGTGTCGTTTCGCAGGGCTCGCGCCCGCAGCAGTCGTTATCGTCGCAACTGTACGCGCGCTCAAGATGAATGGGGGCGTCGCGAAGGATGCGCTTGCGGCAGAGAATCTGGAGGCACTCAGACGAGGCGCAGCGAATCTTGAAAAGCATATCGAGAACATTGGCAAGTTCGGCGTACCCGCCGTGGTCGCTGTCAACGTATTCCCAACCGATACAGAGGCAGAACTCGTTCTGCTCGAACATCTTTGTGCGCAGCTTGGTGCACCTGCAGTGCGCTCTGAAGTCTGGGCGAAGGGAGGGGCAGGCGGTCTTGCCCTCGCGAATGCCATCGAGGAGGCGCTCGGTAAGCCGTCTCAGTTCTGCCCGCTCTACGATGAGAAAAAGCCCATCAAAGAGAAAATTGAAACGATTGCAAGGGAGATTTATGGTGCAGACGGGGTCGATTTTACCCTCGAAGCACAGCAGCAGATTGCGGAGATGGAAAACGTCGGCATGGGTGCGGTGCCCATCTGCATGGCAAAGACGCAGTATTCTTTTTCCGACAATCCTGCACTCCTTGGACGGCCCACAGGGTTCCGTATCACAGTGCGTGCGTTGCGCGCTTCCTGCGGCGCGGGCTTCGTCGTCGCACTCACCGGAAACGTTCTCACCATGCCGGGGCTGCCAAAAACCCCCGCAGCGATGGGAATGGACATCACGGAGGATGGCGTGATTACAGGGTTGTTCTGAAGACCCTATGCCAGGGGAGGGGCAGAAGATGACGAATAACAGCATTGAAGAGCAACTTTGTGCGTTATCTGCCAATGGGGATTATGAGGCGCTTTGCGAACGAGCACGACAGTATCTTTTAGAATCGGATGATGCAAAGACCGCACATACAGTGCGGATTTTACTTGGGGAGGCATTGCTTACACTTACGGCAAAGGCATTTGATGAGGCAATGTACATCGAGGGGATTCACGCGTTCATGACAGCGTACAATGAACGTGCAGACCGAACGATATATGATGTTCTCTATGAACTCTGCTATATACCCAACGAAGATCTATTGCGTAAAAGCTATGAGACGAATCGGGCGGCCTTTCTATCAGAGGGGCAAGGTCTGGAACTTTCCTCATATGATGATCTGCCGGTAAAACTTTTCCCGCTGACAGATCATCATAGTATACTCTTTGATATAGAGCGGGAAAAGTTTCTTTTAGGGAGCAGAGAGACGGGACTGCAAGAGCTTTGTCATACATTGATTTTTGCTGGAGCGGACAGTGGCGAAATCACACGGAGTGCTGCACGCTTTGCTCGCGCAGCAGCGTATGAGGAACGGCGAAAGCTAGAGGAAACGCTGACAGAGGCCATCCGTACACAGAATTTTACGAAAGCCATGCAGAGGCTTGCAGAAAAATATCATGCCCTTTATCCATATGGCGAACTGTATGAAATATACCAGGCAGAACAGGCGCTTGCAGAGCAGCGCATCGGTGCGGCCATTCGCTGTGCCAAAGCAGCGTATAGCAAGCGTAAGACGAGCACAACGGTTTGCAATCTTTTATATCGTGTCTATAAAATGGGGGACCGACAGGATAAAGCAATGCAATTTAAGATTCTTTCAGCGGAAGCAACAGATATATCGCTGCCGCGTGATCCTGTAAAAATGAAAGAATCTCTTCATGCAATTACGGTCTCAGATACAGATATGCGATATGCACCGTTTATTCATGCAGTCAATTTTGAGCAAGGAAGAATGACATCTAAGTTGACAGTGCCGCTCTGTGAGGAGGTGCTGCGCTTTTCTGAGGAATTGCCGCGCTATTGGGCGGGGCTTTATAACCCTTGTGGACAAATGCATGTGAAAGAAAAGCTGTTGACTCTCATGAATGAAGTGATGGATCAATATCGGCAGTCTATTTATAATGATGTCACCTTTGATCTCATAAAAGCGAATGAACATGAGGAAATACATTTAGAACCACAGGAAGGTACGCCTCTGATTATACCAATTGCTGCAAAACAAGCGATGCAGCAGATATATTTTCATAATGACCAGATGGATCGTGTGATGGTGCACAGCAGAGGGGAGTTTGATTTTTATCGTATTGATCGTCCCATAACGATACGATCAGAGAGCCCCTTTATCGTTGGAGCACCGATTGTACTAAGACACAGTTCAAAAAGGAAAAAGTTCGTATTAAATATTCTGGCAGATGGACTGTCTTGGCCGCAGATGAGGCGGGAAGATTATGCTCTTATTCCTAATATCATGCGCTTTTTTGAGAAAGGTATGATTTTGGATCATGCTTTTTCCGCTTCGGAGTATACATATCCATCGTTCGCTTCGATTGAGACAGGCCTCTATCAGCACCATACACAGATTGCAGAGCCAGGCGCAGCTTTTGTTTTGGATACGTCGTTTACGACCATATCAGAGCAGATGAAGCACCTTGGATATTATTGTGTGACCATTGAGGGATGCAGTGAGGGCGTTTATAATGGTGCGACCAGAGGGTATGATCGCTTGATTGTCAATCAATGGGTTCTCCGTGCAGCGGATGGTGTTGAACGAACGATACGCCATTTGAAAGCATTTGAGGAATGCGATAATTTCCTCTTAATGCATTTTGCAGATATGCATCCAAATAACTCCGATGTTGCTACGGCTGTGAAAGCACAGACACATCTTCCTCTTTCAGAGGCACTGCAGCCACAGGATATGGGGGCCTCCGTATTTCTCAAACCGAATCCGCTGAGTCAGTACGTCAACCGAAGTGAAATACAGGCCGCTGACCGTCAACTGGGGTATCTCTTTGATTACATCACATCTCATTATGCGGATGATGAGTATATCGTTTTGCTCTACTCCGATCACGGGGCATCGGTCTATGCACGCAGCCCGTACCTTTTGAGTGAGGAACAGACTGGTGCGGCTCTTATGGCACGAGGGGCGGGGGT
>CALIBA010000294.1 GCA_938045435.1 uncultured Selenomonas sp. | reverse complement strand
CGGCGGAGGACTGCGCCGCGATTGACCGCGCCTTCCCGCCGCCGATTCGGAAAGAGCCGCTGCATATCGAGTAATGAGATGCGGGGATGCATTTGTATATAAAAGGAAATGCCTGCGATGCTCCAAAGAAAACCCTAGTGGAGCAAGCGCATGATCGCTTGCGCAACGAGGCGTTTTCGTGGAGCTTGCAGGCAAAATATGGACTGCCGACAGGAGGAAATACGATGAAGATTGTGGTACTCGACGGCTATGCGGAGAATCCGGGCGATATCAGCTGGTCGCCCCTTGCGGAACTCGGTGATTTGACGGTCTATGACCGCACCGCCCTCACGGAGTCACCGCTGATCGCGGAGCGCATCGGTGATGCGGAGATCGCCGTGACGAACAAGACCCCGATCACACGCTCCGTCATGGACGCATGCCCAAACCTCCGTGCCATCGCCGTACTCGCGACGGGCTACAACATTGTCGATACGGCGTATGCGCGGACGAAGGACATCCCCGTTATGAACGTGCCTGTCTACGGAACGGACAACGTCGCGCAGTATGCCATCGCCCTGCTCCTCGAGGCGTGCTCACACGTCGGGCATCACGACCGCTCCGTGCACGCGGGCGAATGGACGCGGAGCATCGACTTCTGCTACTGGCAGAAACCCCTCATCGAGGTGAGCGGCAAGACGGCGGGCATCATCGGATTTGGACGCATCGGTCAGGCGGTCGCACGCATTCTTTCCGCGATGAATGTCCGTGTCCTCGCCTACAGCCGCTCCGAACGCGCGGAGGGGCGGGCGCTTGCGGACTATGTGCCGCTCGACACATTGTTTCAGGAGGCGGACTTCATCTTCCTGCACTGTCCGCTTACACCCGAGACCGACGGCATCATCAATGCGGCGAACATCGCAAAGATGAAGGACGGTGTCATCATCGTCAACAACGGACGCGGACAGCTGATCGTGGAGGAGGCTCTCGCGGCGGCACTTACGAGCGGCAAGGTCGCCTGTGCGGCGGTTGACGTGGCCTCGACCGAGCCGATTGCGGCAGAGAACCCACTCCTGCACGCACCGAACTGCATCATCACGCCGCATATCTCGTGGGCAACGAAGGAGGCGCGCGAGCGCATCATGCAGACCACGGCGGACAATGTAAAGTCGTTCATTGCCGGGAAGCCCGAGAATGTTGTGAACTGAGGACGTTCCGATATCATAAAAGCCTATTTGGAGGAATGCGCTCCAAATAGGCTTTTTTCGGAAACTATGTTTGACTTTTAGGCGGGATGTACCATATAATAAGCGTGGAACGTCCCCAGACTTGTGGCGGCTTCTTTCCCCCGAAAGGGGGTGCGTGAGTATGACCGAATTTGACGCGATTGTATTGCTTGTCGTGGCAACCGGGTATTTACTTGCAATAACCCAAAAGAAATAACCGCCCCATCGACCAAATGTGCGGTTATTTCTTATAAATAATCTTCTATTTTGGAAAGATGCCGCCTGGGGCGTTCTTCCTATTCACATTATAACAGCAGCATGTCGGATTGACAAGTGGATTTTCGATGGCGGATGCT
>CALIBA010000293.1 GCA_938045435.1 uncultured Selenomonas sp. | reverse complement strand
ATTATCCCCTTATAGGGGCGTGCAAACCACCCGTTTGACGGGTGGTCATGATTTAACCAAAGAATAGATATGGAAAATCTTTCTTATTTAAGCAAAAATGCAAAAATATGTTCGCAGAACAATTGACCGAAAATGCTTTATATGATATATTAGAACATAAGTTTTGGGAATGTATAATCTAAAAAGTAAAGAGAAGGGGTATTATGAAATACATTCGATTTTTTTCCTGCATTGGTTTTCTCGTCTGGATGGTAATTTCATCACTTCATCTTATGAATCCGTATCTGCGCTCCTCTGAGTTTATTGAAATTTCTGTGACGCATGGTGATAGTGTATGGATGATTGCGAGAAAATACGCATCGAAAGAAGGGATGGCGCAGGAATTGGAAGAAGCCATCATTGAAGTGAATCGTCTGCCGCCAGATGGTGCCGTGCATGCTGGGCGCAGTCTGCTGATACCGACCCTTACACCTGCAAATGAACGCAGGGGGAGGGCAGTTGACAAAGCCCTTGACACACCTGCTCTCGCGTCTTATAATGACTTTACCGATTAAGGGCGGAATCATACAGCCGCATTCCCCAGGATGGAGTTCCTGTCCCGGGATGCGGCTTTTCTTTGTATATGTTGGGAGGAGAGCGTTTATATGATAAAGTTAACAATGCCCGACGGATCTGTTCGCGAGGCAGAGCAAGGGATCATAGCACTGGATGTTGTCAAGCAGATCAGCAATTCTTTGGCGAAAAAAGCACTGGCAGTCAGTATTGATGGAAAGACGATGGATTTGACAACACCGCTAGAACATGATGCGATGTTCCAAGTTTTGACATTCGATGATGAAGGAGGCCGTCTTGCATTGCGCCATACCTGTGCACATATCATGGCACAGGCGGTAAAGCGCCTATATGCAGACAGCAATGTGCAGCTCGCCATTGGTCCCGCGATTGAGAACGGATTCTATTATGACTTTGACCTCGAGCGCCCGCTGACAGATGCCGATCTGCATGACATCGAACAGGAAATGAAGAAGATTGTCAAAGAGAATCTAAAACTCGAGCGCCGTGAGATTCCGCGCAATGAGGCGATTTCCTATTTCCGTGAGAAGGGCGAGAACTACAAGGTTGAGCTGATTGAGGATCTGCCTGAGGATGCCGTTATCTCCACCTATACACAGGGAGAGTTCACGGATCTCTGCGCAGGTCCCCATGTCATATCTACGGGCAAGGTCAAGGCATTCAAGTTGCAGAGCATCGCAGGTGCGTACTGGCGCGGCAGTGAGAAGAATAAGATGCTGCAGCGCATCTATGGCACAGCGTTCGAAAAACAGGAGGAACTGGACGATTATCTTCATATGCTTGAGGAGGCTGCAAAACGCGATCATCGAAAGCTCGGCCGTGAGCTTGATCTTTTCAGCCTACACGAGGAGGGACGAAGTGAGGGTTTCGGGCTGGAGTCCGGGCAGGAAGTTTTATATGAAA
>CALIBA010000292.1 GCA_938045435.1 uncultured Selenomonas sp. | reverse complement strand
CCGTCATCTCATAGTTCTCGAATGCGCTATACTCTGTGAGGATATGCAAAAGAACATCACGTGCCTCGTCAAGATTAGAACGTAAACGGATAAGCTCCGGCCATGCATTTATGACATTATAGCCGTCGACGAGATAATATTCCATATCTTTATGCCTAACCATGCGGCACCGCAGCTTTCGACACACGCTGGCGCATTGCCTCATACATGAGAATCCCCCCTGCAACTGAGGCATTGAGTGAGTTGATTTTACCACGCATTGGTAAGCGTATAGTAAAGTCACAAAGCGTGTGTGTAAGGCGGCTCATACCATGCCCTTCACTACCGATAACAAGAACGAGCGGCCCTGTGAGGTCTGCTCTATCATAAGTATCTGTACCTGCCATATCCGCGCCTGCAATCCAAAAACCAATTGCCTTGAGTGCACGTATCGTCTGTGCAATATTTCCGATGCGCGCAACGGGAACATATTCAAGTGCACCTGCTGATACACGTGCCACAGTCTCTGTCAGTGGTACACTATGACGGCGAGGAAGAAGGATCCCATGTGCCCCTGCCGCATCTGCTGTACGCAGGAGTGCACCAAGATTCTGCGGATCCTCGATTCCATCAAGCAGGAGAAGTAGCGGATCCTCCTTACGTGCTCGTGCAGAGGCAATAATCTCCTCTACTGGAACATAGGCGACGGGAGCAGCATAGGCAAGCATCCCACCATGTCGAAGACCTTGCGCTATTACATCGAGTTTCATACGGGAGACAACATCCACCACTATACTATGTTCACGTGCAAGATCATATAGGCCCTGTACACTATTACCACGCATACCCTCAGCGAGAAGAATACGATTGATGCTGCGCCCTGCTTTGATGGCTTCATCAATCGCATGCCGCCCGACAAGAATCCCCGAAGCATTCTCTCCCCTCCGCTGTTGTGTATGATGATCTGGCGCTTTCATACTGCGCTCCTCTCATTATATCTAGGTTCAGTACGGCACGTATCTCTATCACTTACGAGTGATATATTTTGCTAACCATGGTTCTTCAGCAACCAAAAGCTCACGCATTTTCATCATCATTGCTTGGATTTCCCATTGTGCGCCTGGTGTCGTGACACGTTTTTCATAGACATCCATAAAGGAGCGAAGATTAAGTGTTGTAACAAAATTCGTGCATACTCCTCCTGGGAGAACAAAACGTGCATCTTGTTTCACAATCCCTATCTTGAGGAGGTCATCGTATGATTTCTGAATTTCCTGCATGCAATGCATATAACGTTCATATGCACATTGTTTTTCTAAAATACTCTGTGGAACAACATGACCAAAGATTCCGTTTAGCTGTTTAGATGACTGCTCAGAAACATAACGCTGACTTTGCACACTGAGTGACACACCAATCCGATGGCGACTGTACTGTGCAAGCAATGTACGCGATACATCCTTAACGGCAAATGTCATAGAACAGTGTTCCACAACAGAGAGATGTTTACTCGTCATGATGTGATCCATAAGAGGCAGCATCTCCTCATCCGATTTTTCCTGTTCTATGAGCTCTATGGGGGAATCTGAACTGTAGCAAGTTCGTGCTGCTGTCCAGCAGGTCTTAAGATAATTTGGGGTTTTTGCGATTAGTTTTATTTCCATCTTCGTTCTTCCTTATATTGTTCATCATCTCTTTAGCGATGACTTGAAAGGCTGCTTCTGCAATCTCTTCTAGCCGTGCCTGCTCACCACGAATATAAAGATTTCCGAGCAGTGCTTCAAATCCTGTACTCGTATGGTATTCTGCCACTGTAGCACTACGAGGCGTATGGCTCTTCGTATTGCGTGCACGACGATAGATCATTCTCTCATCGTCTGTTAGTATTTCCTCTATGCCATGATAGGCACGTGCCTGCCAAACTGCAGAAACAATTTGCGCACTAAATGCATGAAGAGATTGTACTTTCATCTGTTCATAGGAGAGCAGACGCATACGTACATAAAGATGGAAATATGCATCGCCCACATAGGCAAGAACGAGCGAGTGAATTTCACGTGCATCCACGTGTTCGTAACGCGCTAGAATATTGCCCGCATCATCTGGCAGGAACATCATATGCACAAGCTGTTGAAATCGCTCAAATTTCATGCTATGTTTTACGTCCTTTTCCAACGTACACCACTCGGTGTATCCTCAAGTACAATGCCATTTTCCTTCAATCCATCACGTATTCTATCTGCCTGTAACCAGTCTTTTCGCTCCCTAGCATCCTGCCGGATCTCGATGATGAGTTTCATCAGCACCGCAGCGAGTCCATCATCTGCCACGGGTTCCTCGTACTCAAATATACCAATAATACTCGCCATTGTTTGATAAGCATCCAAAGCACGCGCAAAATTCTTTGCATCAAATGCCGTGCCACGCTCTACTTCTTGGTGATAGCGGTTGATCTCTTTTGAGAGCCCAAACATCTGACTAAGTGCAAGCGCTGTATTAAAATCATCGTCCATAGCGGCATCGAAATCATGCAGGAATAGTTCTGCATGCTGTGCAAGCTCTAACGCTGTATCAGCATGCCCATCATGAGTCATAAGTTCCATGGCGATATTCTTCGTATTACGTAGACGGTCGAGTGCTATTTGCGCTTCTCGAAGTCGCTCATCACTGAAATCAAGAGGACTGCGGTAATGTGTCTGAAGAATAAAAAAGCGAATCACCTCACCAGAAAATTCCTTGAGAATATCTTTGACGGTGAAGAAATTATTCATAGACTTTGACATTTTCTCATTATCAACAGTAATGAATCCGTTGTGCAACCAATAACGTGCGAATTTCTCATCACCGTTAATACAAGGCTCTGCTTGTGCGATCTCGTTCTCATGATGTGGGAAAATCAGATCATTACCACCTCCGTGAAAATCGAATACTTCACCGAGATACTTTATAGACATCGCAGAGCATTCAATGTGCCAGCCCGGACGCCCTTGTCCCCATGGACTACCCCATGAGGGTTCACCAGGCTTTGCTGCCTTCCACAGCGCAAAATCCATTGGGTGGCGTTTTGTCTCATTAATCTCGATACGTGCGCCTGCTTCCATATCATTAAGACGTCTTCCACTGAGGCATCCATAGCGTTCAAACGCCTCTACACGATAGTAGACATCCCCTGCCGCAGTCACATAAGCATAGCCCCGATCTATCAGTACGGTAATCATGCGGATGATGTCCTCCATTGTCTCAGAAACACGCGGGAACACATCGGCATGCCGCACACCTAGTGCATCCATTGCCTTGAAATATGCTGTTATGTAGCGGTCAGAAATCTCCTTCCATGTCACTCCTTCACGATTGGCTGCATTGATAATTTTATCATCTACATCTGTGAAATTCTGAACATAGCGTACGTGATACCCTTTGCGCACAAGATACCGACGGATAACATCCCACGTGACGAATGGGCGTGCATTTCCAATATGGGGATCATTATACGGCGTCACCCCACAACAGTAAATACTAACCTCTCCTGCATGAATCGGATGGAACTCCTCTTTTCTGCGTGTCATAGTATTATAAACAGTAATTTCTCTCATCGTTACCGATGCCTCCATTTTTGTAAAATAAAAAAGACCTCTCATCTCATACAGAGACGATGGTCCGCGGTTCCACTCTGTTAGGCACCAGCAGTGGTACCCACTCATCGCATAACGGCGCGTCACCGGACAAACCTACCTATAATCGGAGTGTCAGCTCGTGAATGCATTTCATCTACCTATCCATGAACCCTCCCACCATCGGTTCTCGCTAAAAAGTTAGTTGTAGAGTACTTCTTTCAGTCTCAGCTATTAAAATAATCTATATTCATATATAAAAATATTTTACCAATAAAGCTATAGAATGTCAATATTTACAAGAAAGATCCCCATCTTTCATAGGCAGCTATTCACATATCATAATAGGTATTTTAAATAGCTTAATTAGAAAGATGAGGATATATAATCAGAATATTAAATTACTATTATCATTCATAACAATAGCTTTTATAGCACACAAGTAATAATAATGTCATTACATCAAATCAATTAATATTAAGCATTTTCTAATTTATCTTGATCATCATGTTTACGGCAAATACCTGCAAAAATAGATCCTGTAAAGTTATGAATGATGGAGAATACTGCACCTGCTACCGCAGCTTGTGGTGTAAAGTGTTTTAGTGCTAAAGATACGGATAATGCAGAATTTTGCATAGCCACTTCAATTTGCATAGCACGACGAGAAGACACATCAATACTGAGAGCTTTACATATAAAGTATGTCACAACATAACCACTCAAATTCCTTAGTATCTAACTAAACAGGCACCTCAGTAATTTTTTTACTTAA
>CALIBA010000291.1 GCA_938045435.1 uncultured Selenomonas sp. | reverse complement strand
GCGTGTGTGCCGGCTTCCTACCACATAATTTTGAGCCGTCCCGGATTTTCATGGGCTTCTTCTGCTTTCTCATCGGGGAGGCTGGCATAATTGAAGTCCGTGTTTCCGGCTTCAAGCTCACCTTTGTTAATATAGTCGGTCAGGTTTTCAGAAATATAGCGATAGAACATCGTTCCCAAAACATAATTCTTGAAATCCCATCCGTCAACGGCTCCGCGCAGTTCATCGGCAATTGCCCATACACTACGATGGATTTCTTCCCGTTCCTGCTCTTTTTTCGTATCAACAGCCATTTTGCAAATCCTCCTGATGTTTACTTGCCGGCATCTGCACTTTGGCCGCTTTCGACCCATGCATCTACTTCAGATATTTTGAATTTATATTGCCGTCCCACTTTATGATGTGGGATGGCTTCTTTTTTTATCCACGCTCTAATTGTATCTTTGCTTACTCCAATATGACGGGCGATTTCCTCGAGGCTCGACCAGTGTTCGGCTGTGATTCTCGTTTTATGTTCCATCGACAGATCCCCTCTGTTTTATAGAAATTGATTGATTTCTTGGCACTTGGAGATTTTCTCATAGTAGGACTTCACCTTCAAAAAGGTTTGATATATTCCTACTGCATCTGTTTTTATCACATCAGATATCTGTGTAAGACCTTCCTTGGATTCCTCGCTTAGATCAATGCAATAATCATTCCCCAAACAACATACGGCACCATTATCATCGAAAAGTGGGGGAGAGGGATAGTTGATGCGGCTAGGAGCATCCTTGCCATCGTATAGGCTTTGAGAAAACCGCTCAAGATTTATCGTTTTCGGCTCTTTCATGGCGTTATCCCTGAAACCAACGAGAAAAGCGGTTTCCTGTCCGGTATACCGTACCATCTGATTCTCTGTATTCAACCTGATGGAAGAGGGGACATTGATGGTTCTTAAAATCAAGAAGTGCAACATATTGCTCGGCTCATTTTCATTGCTGCTTGGTACAGATGGAGCAACACCGTATTTTTGTTTGACTCGCGCTAATGCGTCGGAGTCCAAAACGGTGTATGTGAACTGCGCATAGCCGTGATAAAGATACCTTAGAAATGCCTCATCATCCGTTTTATCTTTGAAAATTTCCTCAAGATAGGGAAGATATATGCTCACTTCCACCTTTACAGCAGACTTTTGGTACAGCATATCAAACGCATCTGTGTTTCTGTATGTGCTTATTGGAATGTGTTGTAATGTAAGTCCTATATCTCGCACAGCCTTCATATCTGTATTGAAATAATACTCGGCAAACAAATATTCTTGGAATCCCGGATCAATGTAGTAAATGTCGTTGTCCTGCTCATACATCATACAGGCGGTGGCACATGCATCGTGCTGGAATGTCTTCATTGTACACTTCGCCGGATTAGGCAAAGAATCCCTCGTCTTTAGACTTCTAAAGATATTTGTGAAGTTTGAGTTGTCAAATTCAAACAATCCGCGCATATAGGCTTTGCCGCAAAATTCCTCGAAAACCTTCGTGAAATCTTCGGCATTATCAACACTTTTGAAAATACGGTCAAAAGCTTCCTTTTCTTCGTCATGTCTTGTGACAACAGCTTCATAAACATCGCTGTAAAACTTGGCTTTGTTTTTCGAAAAAGCATCTATTTTGTGGTGATGTCGAACGATGTATGTCAGCAGCATGGGATTGGAGGCAAACACACCTTCCTTCATGATAAAACCATTATTCATATAATCGGCAATTTTGCATTTCGCATTATCAGCATCTGCATCATCTGCCAGTAGATTATCGATCAGGTTCGTTGATTGATTACTGTCAAGCGGTGCAATGTACAAACGCAAAAATCTTCTAATACTCCTGGTGGCGTTACAATCACGCGATGCAATCACAATCTGGTTGTTTGGATATCGACTCACAAAATTAGAAAGCTTCCGTTGAAATTCAATCACATCGGATGGATCAATCTCATCAAATCCATCCATCAGTATCTGGCATTGACCTTTGAGCAATGACTCCCTAATGGTCTCTCCGTTAAATGAGTCATCAAATTCATTCATACATTTGACTATACAGGAAACGATGTCATCATTCTGATAAGAAAAATTACGCAGTTCCACCAATATCGGGAGCAGAGCATGTTCCCGATGGCTTCGAGCAGATTCAAGGAATAAATGTTTCAGCATCAGAGTCTTTCCGCTGCCGCCATTTCCAGGCAAAAGTATATGATTTGTTTCGACACGACTGTCAAAGGTGCGGAGTTTCTTTAGTGTAGCATCTTCAATTGGAGCGGCTTTGCTGCGGCTAGAAAATACCATGGGTGTAATACTGATCCGATTACAAACAAAGTGGTCTTCAAGTAGACACTCATCTTCCCCAAGTATATGCATCCATTTATATTTTTCCACAGCCCCCTGTAAATACACATCAAAACCGATAGAAGGGGGCTTCTTGGCGTATTCTCTTGGAACAATGTTGTCGGCTTCGCCATATCCTCTAGCAATTTCCATAAATTGCTCGGTAATAGCATGGGCAAATTTTTGTTTGTCTAGCTGTTCTCCTTGTTTTAGAGGAATCTCGAAAGCAAGCGCTATATCTCGAACAAGATCGTCATTCAATAGATTGAAGATTTTTTTTGACAACTCATTGGTTTTTGAGCACTGGATAATATTTGTCCATATAACGTTATTCGGCTTTCTGCGCGGGTCTCCATCAAACCATTTTTCAAAGCTGCTATCAGAGGTAGGCAACAACTTTTCCTGATCAGCGTCGTCTATTGTTGCTTTAAAGAAAAATTCTACGATCTTGGATTTTGAAGTTTGTCCCTTGAGGCCGCCTGCATGGCGTTTGCGGTAGAACAAATGGAAGAAGTCGCTGTAGTTCAATGCGATCCCCCATTCCCTTTCACTTCTTTATCATCATCTTCGACAAATACAAAGCGTGTCCGAGTCATGTCCGATAAATGTCTGTTTCATTGACCGTAATGTCCAGTTCGGTGTACGGGACAACGGCATCGACAAAATCTATAATTGAATCATAAGTCAATAGCAGGCAACGAAAGGAGAGCATAGCTATTTCCAGATAAAACAACTCATACATACTCAATCATATTCATTATAGGAAATTTTGTTTCCAAATACAATATCATGACACGTTTTTGAAAAATTTTAGGTGAAATATGTCCCAGGCATGACGTTAAACTGCCTGTCATCGTGGAAGTGTTGCCCGTGCGCATTTAAGGGCAGTTCGCCACGGAAGCGGTGGCACAACTGAATATGGAAGCCATGCCAGCGAACGGTAGGTGCAGTCTGGGGCGGGGAGCCTATTCCCGCAACGGGTGTATTTCTGCATCTTGCACGACCGCCGGCATCAACAGCGGGTCTCCGTCCCATTACAACCTCGGCGGTTGTAGGGCGGAGGCCTGATTTTATGCCAAACAATGTCAAAAAAAGTATGTTTCTCTTTCCCATCCGTGATGCAGTCGATGCCGACAAGGTGACGCTCGTCCCTGTTTCTAGGGATTTCTACATTAAATCCACACGGGAAATCAACAGCAAGCGCAAGCGTCTCCAACGTCACGGTGCGTGCTCCTGCTCGCGAAAGACGATGTGGAAGTGCGATGGCGACTGTGATCGCTGCCGTTATCACATCCCAGATCCTGCGCTGCTTCATCTGGATGCACCCGTCACGATGGATGAGAACCTCTCGCTGATGGACACCATCGCGGGTGACGTACCGCAGCCCGAGGACATCATCGCTGACAAGGAACTGCTGGACGCGCTCATCCGGGAGCTTGCACAGCTTGATGAGCGTGAGCGCAGGATGTGTGAGCTTATGTCTGCGGTTTCCGAGCGCGAGGCTGCGAAGCAGATGGGGATGCCGAGAAACACGCTTGCTTACCAGTGGGCGAAGCTGCGTGAAAAACTCGCCAAGAATCTCAACGAATATCGCTGATTGATAAGGCTCTCCCGATGGTTTCTTGCATCGGGAGAGTTTTTTTGAAAAACTTTCGGCCATATTGCCCAAAAGTGTCCAGTGGGGGAGTAGAGGGAGCAGGAAAGCTCCCCGGAAAGGAGGACGCTTCCATGAGCAATCATGACGCAGAGCTGATTGGTCTCTTGACGGCAATCAGCGTGGTATCGAAACGGCTGGCGGGGAACATCATCCGCCTCTCGCAGACAGACAAAGGAGGAAAGATGCATGGACAAGGTCATCGAAGAACTTCGGGCGTGCGCTGCAACGCTCAGCAGCATCGCCGATACGCTCGCTAAGAGGGCAGAGCTGGAGGAAGCCTCACCGACACTTGAGGAAGTACGCACCGTGCTTGCGAAGCTTTCTGTCGAAGGGCACAGCGCAGCAGTCAAGTCGCTGATCACAAAATTCGGCGCGGACAAACTCAGCGAGCTTGCGCCGGAGTATTATGCGGCACTCCTGAAGGAGGCTGAGAAGATTGGCGCGTAAACACGCTGTTCTATCCGCATCCTCTGCCGCACGATGGATTGCTTGTCCGCCATCGGCGCGGCTCAATGCGGAGCAATCCGACACGCCGAGCGAGTACGCTGCTCAAGGGACAGACGTGCATACGCTCTGTGAGTATAAACTCCGTAAGGCACTGGGGGAGCGAGTGCGCGATCCGACCAAGAAGCTGTCCTCCTATGACAGTGAGATGGAAGAGTGTGCAGACTTTTATGCCCAGTTCGTTATGGGGCTTGTGTCGCAGTTCCGCGAGGAGTCGAAGGATACGATGGTGTCCGTGGAGCAGCGTGTGGACTTCTCGGACTTTGTACCCGATGGGTTCGGCACAGCCGACACGCTCATCATCTCCGGCAAGACCGTCTGCATCGTGGACTACAAGCACGGCAAAGGAATCGAAGTCAGTGCTGAGCGCAATCCGCAGATGATGTGCTACGCGCTCGGCTGCATCCAGA
>CALIBA010000290.1 GCA_938045435.1 uncultured Selenomonas sp. | reverse complement strand
GAGGCGTTTGTTATTGCGGAGGGGAGCATTGAATTCTTTGATCTCGGGAAAAGTCCCATCTGCTGCGAGAGTCTTGCGCTTGGCAAAGCCCCTGTTACAGAAAAAGGCTTTTTCATCACGGAGGCCTGCATTGGCTGCGGCACGTGTGCGAGTCTTTGCCCGCAGCAGTGCATCGAGGACGGGACGCCCTATGTTATCCGGCGCATTGTCTGCACTGCGGTCTGTGCTATGAGAGCTGTCCTGTGGAGGCAATTGAGCGATTAGGCAACGTTAGGGCTTTAAGGATATGGGGGCGCCAACCAAGGAGTTGATGAAGCTGACGCTGGAAAAGAAATAGCGCACGGCGGGCATCCCGTCATGCGCTGGATGGCAGACAATATATTCATTCGCACCGACCCTGCAGGAAACATCAAGGCGGACAAGGAGAAATCCACCGAGAAGATCGACGGCGTGATCGTGCTTATCATGGCGCTTGACCGTGCGATTCGGTGTGGGAATGATACCTCCGCATGTGTCTATGATGAGCGAGGAATTTTGTTGCTGTGAATTAGTGTTTATTCGAGCGGTTCCAGTTTTGACAGCGTGACCTTGTCGTATGCACCGTTTTTCTTATCTTCGGGATGGGGTTCCAATCCGATGATGGTAATATCTTTCTGCTCTGGGCCATACACCCAATACATTCGCATGGCGCGACTGGTTCGGTTCTCCAAATATGACTGCCAGACCTTTTGTCCGTACCGTCTGGTTAAATCTTGGATTTCGTGTGTATGGAGGCTTGGATAGAATGGATTGGAAGCAAGAAGTTTTAATGCTTTGCCCCATTTTTTATAAAGGTTGGCATCTGCTTTTGAAATACTTCCATCCATGCTCTCTTTGTGCAGACGCATCCACAGTTCAAGCATTTCAGGAATACCCATATGAATCGAAAAATCCATATTCAGAATCCGGAGAGGTCAATCGGTGCAGAAACTTTTCCTGCATTCAGATTGCGGATGGATTCATCCATCATCTGTAGCGTACGTTTCGATATTTCCTCTGGACGAACCAGTTCTCGCGGCTCTAGCAGGATGATGCCGTTATCGTATTCCTGTACTTCGTAATAATCATATTTAGCACCGCGCAGTGTCAGACGTTTCTTTGCATCCAAGTGAGCCTGATAGCGACCTTTGATTGCAGCTTGCATACATATTCCTCCGTTCTAAGGAGTGGGATTTCCCACATTTGATATGGTTAGTATAAATCAAATTCGAATATTGTGCAAGACATGGGGATTGGGAGATTGCAGCGGACATAAAAATTACAAACCTGAAATGGAGGTTTCCATGAACTTCTTCACAAAACTCTTCCGTTCACGGGACAAGCCCAAGAATCACCTCGGCGGCTTGTCCTTTTTGTTTGGACAGACAGCGGCGGGCAAGGCGGTCAATGAGAGGACTGCGATGCAGACAACAGCGGTTTACGCTTGCGTGTGCATCCTTGCCGAATCCATCGCAGGATTGCCGCTCCACGTCTATAAATACAAAGGGCAGGGAAAAGAGCGTGTGTATCTACCTCACTTTCGTTGGATTTTCTATATATTTTCATTATACTACAGTCCACCCAATAATATGATCAGAAACACATAAAAAACACTAACTTTAATTTTTCGACTTGCATTAACAAAAGAACTGTGCTATTATTTCTAACAGGTCGTATGAACGATATGCAGACAGAAGGGAATCACCATGACAAAGCCCCCCCATCGACAGATGAACAAATTCGGTTCTTGTCCCTTTGCTACGGCGCAAAAACTCATCGCAGGGAAATGGGCGATCCTCATCATGCGTACCCTTGCCGCCGGTGCAAGGCGCTTTGGCGAAATTCAAAAG
The DNA here is from genome assembly GCA_938045435.1 of uncultured Selenomonas sp. GTDB lineage: Bacteria > Bacillota > Negativicutes > Selenomonadales > Selenomonadaceae > Centipeda. The sequence continues at coordinate 1,368 of CALIBA010000290.1, read as the reverse complement.
GAAGTCGGCGCAACACAGGCGACACTTGCCACACAGCTGAAAACGCTTGAATATGAAGGCCTGCTGACACGCACCGCCTTCCCCGAAGTCCCGCCGCGCGTCGAATACGAGCTGACGCCAATCGGTTACGCGTTCACCCCCGTCCTCGATTGCATTGAAGTGTGGGGAAACCGCTACATCGACTATCTGCATCAACACACGACACAGGCAGAATCTCTGCCGCAGGAAGAACCCACTCTATCATCACATAACGAAAGGTGATGCCACATGAAAATCACATATTGGTCCGACTACGCCTGTCCCTTCTGCTACATCGGAGAGACACGCATGAAAAAAGCCATTGCCGCGATGGACACCACCGAGCCGATTGAACTTGAAATGAAAGCGTTCCAGCTTGATCCAAATGCACCGCGAAAATCCGTAGGCAACATGACCGACCTCTTCGTACGCAAGTACGGATTCTCGCCAGATGAAGCAGAAAAGCGCATCGACAGCATTACTGCCATGGGCAGACAGGAAGGACTGAACTTCAACTTTGTCGATGCCCAGTTTGTCAACACCGTGGATGCACATTGTTTGACCAAGTATGCACAAAGCAAAGAGCCGGAGAAAGCCGACCGTCTTATCGAGGTTCTCATGGATGCCTATTTCGGCAAAAATGCCGCCCTCTCCGAACCCGATGTTCTGCGCTGTGCGGCACAGTCGGCAGGTCTTAATATGGAAGAAGCGGAAAAAGTGATCAAGTTCGACACGCTCTATCTGGACGAAGTGCAGCAGGATGAAACGGAGGCCTATATGCGTGGCGTCAGCTCCGTGCCGCTCTTTATCATCGGTGATGAACGCATTGCCGGCGCAGACAGCATCACACGGATGAAAGCCGCACTCCAAAAGGCACTGGAAAAATAATTTTTGTAGGTTGTAAAATCAAGTTGCACAGGAAAAATTCCATAGCGGAAGCCTTATGTTTGTGTTCCGAGTGTGATCGCCGTTATCAGCAAGTACGTGACAGCAATCGGGAAATTTTTCGCGCAGATATGGAGCAGTCTCTTGTCAATATCGATCTTCAGCGCACCGAGGAGGCGTACGCCGTCGACTTGACGGATGACTGCACTATTTACTTCACGCAGACCCATCTCGCTGAGGTTCAGGAAATTTTGCGTTTGCTTGGTGACTGCTCCTCGTTGGATACACGCGAAGAAGGTGCGTAATAGCGTGAATTTCGGTTTTTGAAATAAAGATTGAAGAATGGTTCCATAAACCCATACAAAAGAGATTCCATTCGTCAATTCGGCGTCTGGAATCTTTTCTTTTGCAAAGAATCATTAGGCAACACACCCTCTCTTGTGTTATAATTTTCTTATATTTGAA
>CALIBA010000289.1 GCA_938045435.1 uncultured Selenomonas sp. | reverse complement strand
TATGCCTGTCGATGGGGGTGTTTATAGCGATACTCACAAAGTTCTGTACAAGGCGCACCGTCGAAGACAGTACAACTAGTACGGCGAGACGCCCCAACACTCTCAGATTATTTTCCGGGGGTTGGTATTAATTGCTGCGGATGGCGCCGAAGCTACCCACCAACGATTGGCTGCTGTCATGGAAGACACCGCCAACTTCGCGGGCGTTATCGCCGTAGAAGTGCCCGGTGCTTCTGACGGTGGCGTTATCCGCCGTGCTGAAAGCGTTGCCGTTGATGGTGGCGTTGATGTTAACCGGTTGGAACTGCACATCGCTGTTCTCTTTCTGCGTGATGCTGCCGGTGAGGGTTTTTTTACCAAAATCAGCCGTGAAATTGGAAACAGCGGTATTGGCGACAGCGGAGCGACCGACGGCGGCATCCCCTTGGTAGGTAACCGTGCCGCTGGTCGGCATATTGGTGGTATAGGCACCCTGACTGAATATGTAGTCATTGTTGCCGTCGTTGAGGTAGCCGAATTTGCTGTTGGCGTAGTTACTGCCGCTGACGATGAAGAGCTTGTAGCTTTGGCCGTTGATGGTGATATTGCCTTTTAGGCTGGTCGTGCTGCCGGAGAAGATATTGTTCGGTTGCAGGGGAAACCCTTTGCCATTGGCATTCAGAACAGCGAGATTATTGCTGCCGGTCGCTCTGGCATCGGCGAGGCTGCCTGGCATGGAGCCGACCGGCACCACGAAGACGTTGCCTTTATACGCGCCGCTGACGTTGTTGTCGCCCGGTGGTGGGGTGGTAGGCTTTTGCGGAGTAGAGGGCTTTTGTGGGTTGGAGGGCTTTTGCGGGTCAGCCGGGGTGTTGTTGTCGCTGCTGCCGCCGCCGCAAGCAGCCAGCAAGAGGGCGGTGGTGATACTCAGTCCGAGGGTTTGCAATTTCATCCGTTAACTCCTTGATGTTTATGGATTGGGCGACAAAGTCGCGGCGGCATTATGCCGCGAAACGGCACGACAACAAACCGGCAGCAAAAAGCGTATGACACACACCGTGCGCTGGGTATATCCTTGCGCGCCCCGTTATCACCGCCTGCCCCATGCTTGCCACCCTCATCCGCCGCGAACTGCACACCAGCCTGCGCAACCCGCAGACCATCCTGCAACCGCTCCTTTTCTACACCCTCACTATCATCCTTTTCCCGCTCGCAAGCGGTGCGGATAACGACACCCTGCTGCGCATCGCTCCTGCCGCGCTGTGGATTGCGCTCTTGCTTGCCGCCCTGCTTGCCGGCGAACAACTCTTCGCTGCCGATTACGCCGACGGCACCCTCAGTCAGGATCGCCTCCATCTGCCCGACCTGTGGCTACTCCTGCCCGCCAAACTCGCCGCCGCCTGGCTGCGCTTCACCCTGCCGCTCCTTGCCATGCTGCCGCTGCTTGCGCTGATGCTGCATATTCCTGCCGCAAACATCCCCGCCACCGCCGCATTACTTGCCCTCGGCAGCCTGCCGCTGCTGCTCATCGGCGCGCTCGGCGCCGTGCTGACGCTTGCGCAAACGCACGGTACCTTCCTGCGCTTCCTTATCGTCGTGCCGCTCTACATCCCTATCCTCATCATCGGCGTCACCGCCGGGCACGATAACCTGCTCGGCCTCGCCATCGGCGGCCATTACGCCCTGCTCGGCGCCTTCAGCCTCTTTGCCCTCATCACTATCATCCCCTTCGCCACCCTCGCCCTCAAAGCGCAGCACCTGCCCTGAACCATGCCGCATAACCGCCTTATCGGCGTCGCCCTTTTTATCATCGCGGCGCTGCTCATCCTCGGCATCATTCGCCTGCGTCGCCGCCAGCGGCAAAAAAGCGACAGGAACAACCCCATCCTGCAACGCGCCCGCGAGCACCTGCAAGCGGTACGCGGTGCGCCCTTTCAGGCGAAGCCGCTCGCCAACCGCCTCGAAAAAGCCGCCTACCAGACCGCTGTTGACATCGTGCAAAAACGCCGCCGTAACGAACAAGTCCTCCTGCAAGTCAGCCTCGGCGAAATCCTGCAAAGCAAAGACCGTCGTGCTTATTGGGCGGTGAACAGCAAACGGGTAGACCTGCTTGTCATCGACCACGAACTGCGCCCGCTGGCCGTTATCGAGATCGATGGCAGCGGCCACGGCCTCAGCCGCGACATCGCCCGCATCAACGACAAAATCAAGGACATTGTCCTGGCGGCGGCGGTGCGTCGGGGAATTGGTAATTCGGAGAGGCGTGCGCGTTTCAGAGGTCCGCAGCTATTTCGGCGAATAAGCACGCGAACACTTGCACAACTAAGTGTTCGCGTGGGACACGCAGGAAGCTACAAGAAAGGAAGTTTTTATGATGAACAACAAGGGTTTCATCTCCGTCGGAATCGCCATCATTGTCGTTATCCTTATCATCCTCGGCAGCCTCGTCTCCCTCTTTAACAATCTGAAGGAGGCAGAGATCCGCGTCGATGCTTCCTACGGACAGGTAGAGAACCAGATGCAGCGGCGCAGCGACCTCATCCCGAACCTCGTGAATACAGTCAAGGGCTATGATGTGCATGAAAAGAGCGTCATCGAGGCGGTCGTCAATGCACGTGCCAAACTTGCAGGCGCACAGGGCGTAGAGCAAGTCGATGCGGCAAACGCCGAGCTCACGAGCGCACTCGGCCGCCTCTTTGCCATCGCAGAAGCCTATCCCGACCTCAAGGCAAATACCCAGTACCTAGAGCTTATGCGTGAGCTGTCCGGCTCCGAGAACCGCATTGCCGTCGCACGCCGCGATTACAATGAGGCGGTACAGGAGTACAATGTGCGTGTCTCGACCTTCCCCGGCCTGTTCCTCGCGGGTTTCATGGGCATGACCGTAAAGCCCCAGTTCCAGGCGAAAGAGGGCGCAGACGCTGTGCCCGAGGTCAAGTTCTAACCTGCTGCCGCGCTGCACGTAGCAGACGGAATACGCTATTACAACCTCATCACAGGAGATCTGTCCGGCCTCAACCGCGATGGTGCGCCTATGTACCGCAGGCAGTATGAAATGCTTTGGCTCAAAGACGGCGTGATCCATGTGAAAACACGTGCTGAGGAAACGGGGTACTATGTGCTCCGTGACGATACGGATGCGGCACAGATGCACTCCGTCACGGCCAAGATCTATGACGACGACCCGCAGGGCGTGGACATCGCCCCGCGCAGCATTGACGATAGTCCGTTCTGTACGGCATTCAGCAAGACAGCCACGCCGCAGGGATCTATGCACTGGATGGACGCTGACGCGCTCCTAGATCATCCCCGCACGGCATTCGCCGCCTCGTGGCAGGGCTTCTCCTATGGGATCAAGTAAATCGAAAGGAGTATGACGATGACATTCATTTCGCTCAAAAAGAGCCTCATCGCAGCGCTTGCCGCATGTACGCTCACGGCATCAGCTGCCGCTGCCCCCAGTCCTGAGGCACAGCTCGACACGATTGCCAGCGCCCAAGAGGTCTGGAAATATGAGTTCGCCGCCCTCTGCGCACCAGACGAGCTTCCATTTCATCTCCGTGCCTTTGACCCAGCAGAGACGCGCGTTGCCGTCGCCGACCTTGACGGCAACGGACGGCTCGAACTGCTCTTTCGTCATGCCGCCGTGCCGGAGGGGAGCGAGGGTACCATCCCGTATTCGCTGCGCCAACTTCCAACGGCAGTAGACATCGCAATCTACGAGGTGGATGCCGACGGACGCTTCGCGCGTCTCCCCGCGCCCGAGGACGGCTACGGTGCGCCAGACCTCATGGGACTGGACGCACGCCATCCAATTCTAGAAGATGGCGTGCTTTGGTATCCCGTTTACTCGCAGCAGGTTGACAGAGACGACCATGGTCACTTTTACTATACGACTGCCTATCAGTGGGTCGCCGTCAAAGACGGCAGGGTAATGCTTGACGTACGCGCAGATGAGAGCGGCTATTATAATGTCTATGGTTTGGACAAAATCGAAAAGGTTGCAACCTCTGCAAATATCTACGACGGCAATCCCGCCCACGAAGAGATGACGCCCGCAGATTTCCGGCAGACCGCATTCTATCAAGACTTTGCGCGGATGTACAGCATGCAGAGCGCGATGTATTGGATGACCGGAGACACATTTTTGAAAGACCCGCACGAAGCGCTCGCCACCTCATGGTACACCTTCGTCTACCATCGCGTATAAATGAATCCCCGATTGCAAAAGGAGGTTCTCCATGAAACTGCTCAAAAAGGGACTGTACGCTGTCCTCCTCATGCTCTTGACAGGCACAGCCGCCGCTGCCCCCGCCGCCCCCAATGCAGCTGCGCAGCTGAACATCATCGCGGCCTCTCCTGTCCTAAGGGCGGAGCTTGACACTGTGCACACAAACCGCCAAAGTATGCGCACGGATCGGCCTGCGTATCAATGCTGTGCAGCCGTCACCGACCTCGATGGCAACGGACGGCTTGAGCTTCTCATCAGCCGGCAGACACGCAGCTATGAGCCGCTCCTGCACGCGGGAGACAGCATCTCAAAGGAGCAGAAAGAAGGCCTCGCCGCCCTCTGCGCAGACTATCCCATCCATTTTGACGGCGCAGCATATGAGATCAGCCCGGACGGCACGCATCTCATGCCGCTTGCCATCGTGTATGAGGGAGACATTTTCCCAGACCTCTCAAATCTCTACATGAAACCGCGCACGATGGGCGATGTCCCCCTCTATCCCATGTATACAGTGCGTATGACGGGCGTGAACCATATGTATGAGGGTTGGATGCGCTATGGCATCGCATGTGACTATCAGACAGTCCGCCTCGCAGACGGACAGATGACCATTGCACGGACGGCGCATTGTGAGGGGTCTGCCGGCGTCTATGGCGACTACATCGAAGCAGACTATACCTCAATGCACATCCTCTCCACAGGCGAGGTGATCGACCCCAGCCGCATTCCGCCGGAACTCCGTTGGCACGACAACGGACACAGAATAAGCTGCGTCTCATCAGAGGAAATGGAGCGGGGCGCACGCGCTGCCCTCGCGCGTTCATATAGCGACTGGATGCACAAAGGCGCAGAAGTAACACCTGCATGACGAAAGGAGCACGATGATGAACTATCACACCGTCAGAGACGGTCTCTTGGCAGGCTTGCCGCGCTCACGTTCACAAAGGATTTTCCTACGGTGCAACGAAAGGACCAAAAGGATGACCCCACTGAAAAAGACCTTCCTCACCGTGCTTTCTGTTCTCACGCTCATCGCTGCGCCTGCCGCCGCCACGCCTGCCGCCCTCGATGCAGAGGCACAGATCGATGTGATGGCTGCCTCCGGCGTCATACAGAATGAAATCAACGACCTCTACCACACATGGGACTCCATCCTCAAAAGCAACAGACAAGATCGAAGCCACTATGAATTCTACGCCGCCGTCACGGACCTCGACGCCAATGGGCGGCTCGAACTCCTCATCAGCAAACATTTCTTGAACAAAGATCCGCTGTACTATGCGGGTGAGAGTATCTCGGATGCGAAGAAAAAGGGGCTTACTGCGCTCTCCCAGAATTATCTCAGTTGGGTCTATGGCGAGGCATATGAGATCAGCGCAGATGGAACAAGCCTTGAGCCGCTTATCATCCAGCATACGGACGCAGTCTTTCCCGACTTCACACACATCTATACAAGAGCGCATAAAACGGACGGCAACCGCATCTATCACGTAGATACACAGCTCATGCCCCGCGATGACAGCATACAGTGGCCCACAGAGCGCTACAACATCGTGTACGAGGCGCAGATGCTATGGCTCGATGCAGGGCATCTAAGCGCCCAAACGAATGCCCGCATAGAAGGGACGGCGGGCGCCTTAAGAGAAATCGTCGATACGTATTACACCTCGATGAAGCTCCTTGGTCCTAACAAAAATGTCGATCCCTACGGCGTCGAAGCCGCAGATTTCTGGCGCGGCCGTGCAGACGAACACTGCATCCGCTGCGCCTCATGGGAGGAACTCAGCGAAAACACGCGTGCCGCCCTTGCTGCTTCATGGCAGAGCTTTTACAGTGCGCAGGATTAACCCCCCCAATCAACCCAAAATTTTTCGCAACAAAAAAGGCTTCCGCATCTCGGAAGCCTTTTTAATACAGATGGAGCTGATTATAGGACTTGAACCTACGACCTGCTCATTACGAATGAGCTGCTCTACCAACTGAGCTAAATCAGCATATATCGCCTCAAGCACAAGACGATAGTGGTATTATACTCGAGTGGGAATGGCATGTCAACCCTGCGGCAGAAATTTTCTGCCGCAAAGCAAAAATCTCCGCGCAGTCCTATTCTCCCCCCAAATGCAACATTTCCCTAATCACTTTTTCATGATGCTTTAATGAAAATTTGAAACAATACGATACGTAATTACAGGTTGGAAAAATGCAGATGGAACGGCATTTCCACTGGCTGCGGGAGGAACCTCCCGCCATCAAGGAAGTGATGAACATGTCAATTTTACGCGCGGCATGCTTTTCCTGCGTGCTTTGCATGACGGTGCTCCTAGCCTCTGTCGCAACGGCTGCACCGCAGATCATCGAGGCCGAGGGCATCTATACGATGGGCGACAACGATTCGCCGAAAATCGCACGCGATGCGGCAAGGCAGGAGGCCATGCGTTCTGCGACAGAACAGGCAGGCGTCTATGTCGAGAGTTACACCGAGACGCAAAACCTCACGCTCACGGCAGATGAGGTGCGCATGGTCGCGGCGACAGTGCTCCGCGTCCTAAAGGAGGACAGCACGCCGGAGCTCATCGGCGACACGTGGCGCTACCGCGTGCATCTGGTCTGCGAAGTCGATACTGCACGGGTCGATCTTGCGGCACTTGCACAAAACAAAGCGGAGCTTGCGCGCCTCCAAAAGGAGCGCGACGAGCTGAAGCGTCAAAACGAGGAGCTGCTCACACGCTATGAGCGTGCACAGGGAAGCGAAAAGGCCGCCATTGGTGCACAGCTTGAAGAAAGCTATGCACTCGGACGTATCTTTGATGAAGCGGCGGCGATGATCCAGCGCGGAGAGGAGCGCGAAGCGGTCGCCCTGCTCTCGCGTGTCATCAATGACCCTGCGGTCAAAAACAGCCCGCTCGCCTACGCCTACTATCTGCGCGGCCGCGCCTACTACGAACTGAGAAGCCCCCAGCTCGCCCTTTCAGACTTCTCTGCAGCAGAGCGCACACCACACACGAGCGAACTTTATCCCATCTGGCGCGTCCATCAGTACCGCGGGCGTATCTACTATGAAGCAGAGCAGTACGATGCGGCAGCAGAGGAACTGCGCCGCGCATGGGATGCCTCAGACAAAGACGACGATGAGCTCTGGATGGAACTGCGCCGCGCAGAGCACAGATCAGAGCAGGAGCAGCGCCACCGCGAGCGCGGGGACGGCGGCGCACGCCGCGGCATCAACTGGACGCAGATCATCGGCGAGATCATCCGCGGCTCCATAGAGGGGGCCTAATATGCGCACGCTGATAAAGGGCACATTTTTCATGTGCATTCTTGCCCTTCTATGTATGCCAATCGTATCTGCGGCACCGCAGCGCATCACGGCCGAAGGGATCTACGTCATGGGTGAGATGGATGCACCAAAGGTCGCCCGCGATGCCGCACGCAAGGAAGCGTTGCGGGCGGCAACAGAGCAGGCAGGCGTCTACGTCGAGAGCTATACCGAGGCACAGCATCTCACGCTCACCAAAGACGAGGTGCGCATCGTCGCGGGCGCGGTGCTCCGCATCCTAAAAGAGGAGGACATCCCCGAGGTCGTCGAGGGTACCTGGCAGTACCGCGTCCGGCTCACCTGTGAGGTTGATACCTCCGAGGTGGATCTGGCTGCCCTCGTTGGAAAAAACGAGCAAATCACGCAGCTTGAGAAAGAGCGCGACGACCTCAAGGCACAGAACAGCGCCCTTATCATCCGCGACAAACAAACACGCAGTGCTGCGCAAGCGGCACGCGGCACACGCCTTGAAAATACCGTGTCCTATACGCAGATCTTTGATGATACCACCCGTCTCATCCAAAAGGGCATGGCAGAGGACGCCGCCGCCGAGATCTCACGCCTCATCGGCGACCCGCGCGTCACGGGTGATGCGCTCGCCTATGCTTACTGTCTGCGCGGACAGGCATACTATGCCATGGAGGACTATAAGACCGCCGTCCAAAATTTCCGCAGTGCAGACGAGATTACACGCACGAGCGAAATCTATCCACTCTGGCGCGGCGACCAATACTATGGTCTGATCTGCGAGCACTACAAGCGTTATAAGGACGCTGCCAAATTTCTCCGCCTCGCATGGGAGGCATCGGATAAAACAGACCCCGCGCTCAAAGAGCAGCTCGAACGCGCTGAAAGCCGCACGAAAAGGCGGGGCGGCGGCGGACTTGGTGCGCTCCTCGGCGGCATCTTAGGCGCCGTCGTACAGACCGTCGGCGCCGTCATCGGCATCGGATAGCAAAGTGCATGGCCACATATCATAGTTGAGATGGCTCTATGATAAATGTGACGAACCGAGTGCAGTATCTGCCTTGCAGTGCTCCTAAGCGAACCTTAGCGGAGCAAGTGAGGAAAAGCGTTCGACTCGCCCCCGGCGTACTTCTTTCGTTCAAGCGAAGCGCGTTTAAGAAGTGCGCCGGTATTTAGGCGAACGAGAACGCGATCACTTGCAGAGCGAGGTGTTCGAGTGGAGCACGCGAGGCTGAATCACTCCATCGCATTTGCCATAACGACTAAAGGCGCCCCTATTTGACGCATATACCCGATTCTGCTATACTATAACGAATTTCGTTGTACTCTGTCATTTCTAAGTAGAATACTGTTTTGGAAAAGGAGCACTCACATGACTAAAAGACCTCTGTGCCGCGCCCTCTCTATCCTCATGGTGGGCGGACTGCTGCTTGCCCCGGCCGCTCTTTTCACCGGCTGTTTTGGCGGAGATAAAGACAGCAGCAACAGTAAAGAGTCGCCGATCACCTCCCTGCTCTCCGGGAACACACTGGAGGCCAAAACCGCTGCGCTCGCCCCGTACGTAGAGGCGCTGAATGGGTTCAACGGACATATGGTCACCTTTGACTTTGCCATATCGCCGACGCTTGAGAAGCTGCACAGCGGAGAGCAGATGACGAGCCTTTCGCTGCCCCGCTACGCAGATCTGCAGGAAGAACTCGACAAGGCGCGTGCCGATAAATCCATCAGCGGGGTCTATGAGGATGTCGATACGGCCGCCGATGCTGTCCGTGCGGCGCTGAAGGATCTCGTCCCCCTCACCGTAAAGATGGAAAGCTACTACTCCTCCAAGGGGTATCTGGCAGACAATCATGCACAGGGTGCGCAGATGGCACAGCAGTTCATCCCCCTGCAGGACGCATTTGACGCCGCCTATGGCAAACTGGATGCCATTGTCTCAGCCCATAACAAGGAACTGCGTGCCGCACAGCTGGAGCAGCTCAAATCCGAGGGCAAAAAGAACGCCGCCGCCTTTACCGAGCTGAACATCAAAACGCGCGAACTCGCCGATGCAGCCGAGGAGGAAACCATGGATGCGGCATCTGCAGAGACAAAGATTCAGGAGATCCTCGCACTGAACGATGCGCTCGAAAACACCTCTGAGCTAAGCTCCTATAAGGGCCGCGTCAACGACTTCGTCGGCTCCGTGCGTTCCCTCCTCGCAAACAAAACAGATGCAAACTACAATACGATGATTGAAAGTTTCAACCGTCTGATTGACGCCGCCAACCGCATGGATGTCAATACGCTGGACGGTACGGGCAAAAAGTAATAAGGTTCTTTGTCAAACATGACGGCGTTTGTACGCCATGTAAGCGCCACGCAAAAGGCACCGCCGGAAATTCCGCGCGGTGCCTTTTGTGCTCTATACGATACGCTGAGAAAAGGGAATCCAACGGTCATGCCTTTTGGCGCATGCGCTGCATTGCGATGACCACAGCAAACAGGGCAAACCCGATGAGATCGGTCGTGCCGCCGGGTTTAATCATGAGAAGGCCTGCGATGATGAGAATGATGCGTTCATATGCCTTGCAGTCTGCCGCAAGAAATCCGCAGAGAGCCGCGCTGACAGCAACCATCCCGCACAGTGCCGAGAGTGTCGCCAAGATGAGGGAGAGCGGCGTTGCATCGATCATCAAAATAACGGGCGAGAGCACGAAAATATAGGGGATGATGAAGGCCGCAACGGCGAGTTTCGAGGCGTGTACACCTGTGCGCAGCGGATTCCCCCCGCTGATGCCCGCACCTGCATAAGCCGCGAGCGCGACGGGCGGCGTCACATCTGCGATGATGCCAAAGTAGAACACAAACATATGTGCCGCCAGAACAGGCACGCCAAGCTGCACGAGTGCAGGTGCTGCAATCGTCGATGTGATGACGTAGTTCGCCGTCGTGGGAACGCCCATGCCGAGTACAATCGCGGTAATCATGGTGAAGAACATCGCAGGGAGCAGCATGCCGCCGGCAAACTCGATGAGTCCTGAGGCTAGACGAAGGCCAACGCCGGTCTTGGTGACAACACCGATGATGATGCCTGCCGCCGCACAGGCAATGAGGACGCCGAGCACTGCCTTTGCCCCACGCTCAAGTCCATAGACGATCTCAATGGGCTTCATCCGCGTGGAGCGCCGCAGCATGGCGCAGATGATGGAGAGCACGATGGCAACGAGTGCCGCACGCATGGGGGTATAGCCGGAAACAAGCAGATAGACAATGACGATGAGCGGGAGCGCAAGATGTCCGCGCTCTTTGAGCAGGTGCAGGGCATTGGGCAGCTCACTGCGCGGAATCCCTTTGAGGTTCTTGCGCTTTGCCTCAAAGTGAACACCGAGCCATACCCCCGTGAAGTAAAGGAGCGCGGGAATGGCGGCCGCCTTGACGACATCAATGTAAGGCACACCGACGAACTCCGCCATGAGGAACGCAGCAGCCCCCATGACGGGAGGCATGAGCTGTCCGCCGGTGGACGCCGCCGCCTCGACGGCGCCCGCAAAGTTCGTGTGGTAGCCGAGCTTTTTCATCATCGGGATGGTGAGTGAACCTGTGCCGACGACATTCGCGACAGAGCTGCCGGAGACGGTGCCCATCAGCCCGCTCGAAAGGACGGCCACCTTCGCCGGCCCCCCGCTTGCCCAGCCCGCGACCGCATTGGCGAGGTCAATGAAAAACTTGCCCAGTCCCGTACTTTCAAGATAGGCACCAAAGAGAATAAAGAGGAAGATGAAGGTCGAGGAGACGCCGAGCGGAATGCCAAAGATGCCCTCGGTCGTAAAGTAGAGGTGACTGACGAGCTGTTCGAGCGTCAGCCCCCTATGGGCAAGCACCCCCGGCATATACGGTCCTAAAAAGGCATAGGCGAGGAAAAAGAGGACGACCGTCACCATCGGCAGTCCCACAACGCGCCGCGTTGCCTCAATGACGAGCAGGATGCCAATGCCGCCGACAATGGCATCGGTCGTCGTCACCGAGCCGGCACGCGTCACAAGTTCACGGTATTGGATCACGATATAGGCCGGTGCCGCAGCCCCCAGCACGGCAAAGAGGACGTCAATGGGATGAAAGAAGCTGTCCCTCGTCCACGCGCGCCGGAACGGATAGAGGAGGTAAGCAAGCGCAAGTCCAAAGCCAAGATGAACCGCGCGCTGAAGCTGTGCGTCAAGTACGCCAAATGTCGCCGTATAGAGCTGAAAGACGGAGAATGTAATCGCGATGGCGGCGATAATTTTCTTCGGCCAGCCCGCATAGTGGACGGTATTGGCCTCCCTATCATATTTTTTCAGCACATCCTGTGCATTCATATCATTCTTATCCGTCATACAGCATCACTTCCTTTACGAAATAAGGACGGGGCCGCTGCGCGAAGCGATGTTCTCGCTCCTGCAGCAGTCCCGTCTGTCTATAAACAGTGCGCACGCAGTGCCATGCTCTACCACTGCATCAAATACGTGCAGAGCGGTGCTATAAAAAGGTCGATTTGTGTCCCGGAAGGGTACATCTCATAGACGGGCAGCGTATGCCCGTCCACCTCTATCGTCAGATTGGTCCCAACGCCCGTGCGAAGACTGAGTGCAGGATAATCACGGTCCATGGTGAGAATGAAGTACGCCCCCTCCTGACGAAACGTCCCCTCCTCGGGCAAAAAGGGCAGGCCCACACCGTGAGACTGGTACCGCGTCCCCGTGAGATGAAAATGACCATCGGTATGCACTGTGAGAAATTCCTCCACGGGCGTTTTCTGCACCGAGTGGACGAAATGTATCGTCAGCGGCTCTGCCTCCCTTATCTGTGCCTTCAGCACCATGATATGCCCGTCTGCCCGCATAAAAAGCGCAGGTGCGCTGAGTACATCAAAAGCGATAAGCAGGAGCGCCGCTGTGATTGCAGCGAGATAGGGTCTCATTTACTCGGCAAAGTATTTCTCCGACCCGGCATTCATCGGCAGTGACATGCCGCTCTTTGCCGCATCCTTTGTGATCTGTTTCCCGACGGCATGCGCCGCCTGCAAACGATCCAGATGCGTAAAGATCGCCTTGGTGATGTCATATCCAAGCGCTGCATCCACGGAGGGGCCTGCGACCAGCATCGCCATGACCGAGACCCCCGGCACATCCTCATCAAAGCCCGCATAGGTACCGGCGGGGATGACCGTTTTCGTGTAGAACGGATACTTTTCAATCAGGACATTGGCAATTTCTTCATCCACGGGGAGCAGACGCACGGGGTTCTGTGACGCGATGTCCTGCACAGATGCCGTCGGATAGCCTGCCGTGAGGATGGCAACATCCACATTGCCGTCTTTGAGCGCACTTGCCCCCTCCGCAAAGGAAAGGAACTGTTCATCTATGTCATCATAGGTAACGCCGTACGCCGCGAGAATCTGGCGTGCGTTTGCCTCCACGCCCGAGCCTGCTGCACCGACAGCAACGCGCTTTCCCTTCAGTTCCGCGAGGCTCTTGATGCCAGAGGATTGCAATGTGACGAACTGGCAGGTCTCTGGATAGAGTGACGCAATGCCTTGCAGTCCTTCCACCTTTTTCCCGTCGAACATCTCCGTGCCGCTGACTGCATAGTAGGTGATGTCATTCTGCACAGTCGCAAGGTCAATGGCACCATCGCGCAGCATATTGATGTTGGCAACGGATGCGCCCGTGCTCTGCGCACTCGCATTCATCCCCGGCCAGCATCTCCGCCGGATGGCCGCCCAGATCGTAGCGCATCCGGTTGTACGTGGCGACAATATCGTGCGCCAGCGCCGCATTGTCGGCATCCAGCAGACGGTCCACACGGTACAGATACTGGTTCGCTGTCTCATCTGGCAGACGGTCTGCCCCAATGGCCGCCAGCTTGTCACAGAAAACCCCGAACGCCTGCTCCACCGGATCCACCGGCTGACGCGCCCGCAGCGTGAACAGCGCCGTCACCGCCAGGGCCAGCGCCAGCGCACCCGCCATCACCCCTGCCAGCATCTGCCAGCCATCCGACCCCAGCCCCAGCCGGTCCAGCAGCCGCCGCTGGCTGTTGCGATCATACGAAAGCAGCCACAGATTCCAGTGATGCGTGATGCCGTCCAGACTCAGTGACCAGCTGCGCGACAGATCTGCCGCTGCCTTTTCCAGCCCGTTCTGCCCCTGCGCCTTCACCGACTCCAGCGTCCCCTGCTGGATGCGCTCCGGCGCCACCGCCGCCGTCGGGTCCACCCGCAGCCAGCCCTCCTGCGGATGCCAGATCTCGGCCCAGGCATGCGCATTGGCCTGACGAACGATCCAGTAATCATCCTGGGCGTGATGTTCAGCGCCCTGATAGCCTGTCACCACCCGGGCCGGCACCCCCATGGCCCGCATCAGGAACACGAACGCACCACTGTAATGTTCGCAGAAGCCCGCCCGCGTCCCGAACAGGAACTCATCGATGCTGTCGCGGCCCAGCTTCTGCGGCTGCAGCGTGTAGTGGAAATTTTCCTGCCGGATCCACGTCAGTACATGCCGGGCCAGCGTGTTGGGGTCGTCGCCCAGCTGCATCCGCCACTGCCGCGCCAGGGCCAGCGTGCGCGGGTTGAAGCCCGATGGCAGCTGCAGCCAGTCCTGCAGGCTGGCCGGACTCTGGTTCAGCCCCGTATAGGCGCCCGGATGCGACTGTGCCGCAAAGCGCGTGCG
>CALIBA010000288.1 GCA_938045435.1 uncultured Selenomonas sp. | reverse complement strand
AGTCAGCTATCTGCGGACAGTCTTTAAGATCCGCGAGGGGACGGCGACATTCAACCAGATGGAGTCGTTCCTGCCGGAGATCAATTTCTATGCCGATACAAGGCTGACGAATACGCGCGTCTATCTTTATGCGCAAGGACCGCTCGATCACATGGATTTTCGGTTGGGGTCTTCACCGGAGATGTCGGAGGAGGAGATCATCCGTATGCTCACACTGCGCAGTTCTTACCGCGCGGGTGAGGGCGGTGTGAATACGGCAGATCTCCTGTCCATTGGCCTTCAGATGAGTGTACTTTCAGAGGTTGAAGATACAATGAAGAACCTGTTGCATCTCGATGTACTTCGCCTTTCCTATGGCAGTGGCACACTCTTTACATCGAAAGAGGAGGAGGCGGCGCGTAAGAATGATGATGATGAGTACAATGTTGAGTTTGGAAAATACATTAATGATCGGGTGCTGCTGCGCTATGTGCAGGGCCTTGGGAGTGCTTCGGATAAGCGCCGCTACGGGATTCAGTATGATTTCAGCGATAAGTTTGGCATTTCGTATGACCGCGAGGGGAAGAACCATATTTTCGGCGTTGAGGCGCGTATACGCTTCTGATGGGGGGTGGAAAGTGCATGGGAGGTGGTGTGTTGTTCGCGGAGTATGTGAAAAAACTTGCTTCCGTAAAGAAGCTGGCACCGGAGGAGGAATGTGCCCTCTGGCATGCCTATAAGGAGGCGGGGGATGAAGCTGCGCGGCGGCGCCTCATCGAGGCCTATCAGCCGCTCGTCTTTCGTGAGGTGATGCCATACCGCACAGCACCCGCTGTTATGGATGCTGTGCAGGAGGGCACGATCGGCCTTATTGAAGCAGTCGAGCGGTACGATCCGTCACGCGGCGTGGCATTCAGCCTGTACGCCATGCACCGCGTACGTGGGCGTATTTTGAGCTTTTTGCGGCGCGAGGGTGCAGTAGATCTCCCTTGCTTGGAGGCGGACTGCGCGGATATGGGCGAAACGGCAAAGGAGCAGCTCGTCGATTCGTGTCCCTCGGTTGCAGAGGTGGCTGAGCGTCAAGCGCTCGTCGATGTGCTTGGAACCGCCCTCGCACGATTGCCGGACAGGGAGCGCCTTGTCTTAGAGCGCGTGACCATCGGCGGAACGAAGGCGCAGACGCTCGCAGATCGCCTCGATGTGACACCTGCACATATCTATCGTTTGCAGAAAAATGGGATTCGCCGTATTCGCGGAATGCTTGCGCGATTTATGCAGCATTGGCAGGAAAATAGTCTTATTTGTTTCGCAGTTCTTGCCTCAGCACTTGAATCTGTGCGGAAGCTTGTAGTATAATCGGAAGAAATGGCAGGGAGAGGAGAGGCTGGGTCATGGACAGTGAGCGCAGCGCACGGCGCAAATCCATCCGGGCGGCTCGCGATTGGCTCATGGGGGCAGAGGATGCACTGGCCGGTCAGGATGATCTTGCGGGTGATCTCAAGCTCATGCTCGCCCGTGCTGAACTGGAGCGAGCGAGTGTATTCTGTCGTGCACGTATGCGGCGGTGGAGCAGACGGCTTTTGCCGCCACTCGTGGCGATGGCTGCTGTCCTAGCGGCGGTATCATGGCAGCGTGCCCCGGCGCAGGAGGCACATACTGTGCAGGAGGCGCAGATGGTGCAGGGGGCAGAAAACGGTGTCCTGCATGCATCAGCGGAACTGGCGGCCCCTATTGCAGAGGAATCGTCTGCAATAGGGAGCGGGGAGACGACGGAGCCGGTGGACTTTGCTGCACCGCTGCGTGTGGAGCAGCCCGTACAGGAAGCCCCTGATGCCGCAGCCGTACCGCAGGCAGCACCCGCTCCGCCTGTACGGGTCGCACAGCCGTCCCCCATGCCTGACCGCGATATGCAGCGGCTCATGCAGGTAGGCGGAAAAATATTAAGAGAATAACCGAGAATCTAGGAGGTTGCACCTTTGAACAGTATGACATATCGTAGACTTGCACTGGCTATTACCCTTGGTATGGGCGTATCTGCCTTCCTTCCGCATGCGTTTGCTGCCGAGGAAAAAGCAGATGGGGCGCCCAGCTCCTCCGAGATCATGAAACCGGTCACTGCTGCTGCTGCCGCACGAGAGGAAGGGGATGCCCCCAAGGTCACAGCAGAAATGGCGGACGCACAGCTTTCTGCAAACACCGCTGTATCCACGGCGCCGGCAGACACGACGTCCTCTGCACATGCGGCGGCGGAAAATGCCGCAAGCATCTCGGATGAGCGCACAGCTGCATGGGCTGCAAAGCGTCCAGATGAGGAGCGCATCGCGCGTTATCTTGCCGAGCAGGTGGGCAAGACTGTTGTTGAGATCCAATTCAGCGGCGCCTCAGAGAACACGGAGAAACTAGCGCGTGCCGCGCTTACGATGCATGTGGGCGACAGCGTGACGGAGCAGGCGCTTGCAAAGGATCGCGACGCGATCTATGATACTGGTTACTTCTACGATTTGTTCCCCACATTTGAACAGGTGCCAGAGGGGGTAATTCTCACCTATCACGTACTCGAAAACCCTATCTTAAAGGAAATTAAAATCGAGGGCAATACGGTTGAGAGCACAGAAACCTTGATGGGGCTTGTTACTGTTAAGACGGGTGAAATGCTGAATGCGCGCGTGCTGCAGGGCAATGTGCAGGCCATCCAAGAGAAATACCGTGCCGACGGCTATATCCTCGCTAAGATTACAGATCTCAACATCGCACAAGACGGCATGCTCACCATCAAGGTCAGTGAGGGGACGCTCGAGGGTTATCAGGTCAAGGGCAATAAAAAGACGAAGGACCGCGTTGTACTGCGCGAAATGCGTCAAAAGCCTGGCGAGCCGTTCAACGCGAATCTGGCACGCCGCAGTATGCAGCGCGTCTATAACCTTGGATTCTTTGAAGATGTCAATGTCAAGATGAATCCCGGTGTTGAACCCAATGCCGTCATCATGGAAATCGACGTCAAGGAAAAGCGGACGGGATCCTTTGGCATCGGTGCAGGCTACTCAAGCACGGACGGCGTGGTCGGCATGGTGAGCGTGAGCGATACGAATTTCCGCGGCATGGGCGACACCATCAGCCTCAGCTATGAGACGAGCGGCGATGATGAGGATGCACATGGATTTACGTTCATGTACCGCCGTCCGTGGCTCGACCGAAAGGAAACGGTTGGAACCTTCCGGATCTACAACCGAACCTATGAATATGACGATTACGATGCCGACGGCAACCACAAGGAATCCTTTATGCGTAAGTATTCGGGCGGGGAACTCAGCTTCGGGCGCCCCATGAGCGAGTATTCGACGAATTACGTTACACTTCGCACACGCAAGGATAAATATGTCAAGCATACAGAAAACGGCAATGCGGGTGACCGCAGTGCGAACTATGGGTGGCTGAAGCGCAACTTCGGCACAACGCGCAGCCTTACGCTTGAACATGTCACCGATACACGTGATAATATCTATGAGCCGATGACTGGCGCACGCGCCTCACTGTCAGCGGAGTTCGGCGGATTTGGCGGGGATTTCAGTTTCCAGAAATACACCATAGGCGATACGCATTACTTTAAGGCAGGGCATGCGCAGGTATTCGCCGTGCGTGGGCAGTACGGCGTGAGCCGGGGGACGATCTCCGAGTTCAACCTGTACCGCATCGGCGGACAGGATACCATTCGCGGCTACCGTGAGGATCAGTTCCGCGGGACGCGTATGGCGCTCGCCTCCGTAGAGTATCGTTTCCCCATCATCGCGAAGGTGACAGGTGCACTCTTTACCGATTTTGGCGGGGCATGGAACAGTGGGTTTAAGCCAGAGAATATGCATGGCAGCATCGGCATAGGCCTTGGACTCAACACCCCGATCGGCCCGCTTCGCCTTGACTATGGGCGCGGCTCACAGGGGGGGCGTGTCCACTTCCGCGTCGGCGGCACTTTCTAATGCAGCAGGGGAATGCCCTGCGACAAATAGGCCATGAGGTGCTGTATATCATCGCCTTCGTGCTTTTTATCACAGTGGGTCTTTCCGGACATGCGGCAGCACAGCAGGAGATCCGCGTGGAGGAAATAGCAGCGCATGTACAAGGTACGCGCGCCATCCCCTCCATCGTGCGTGCACGCATGGAACGTACTGTCGCCGCGATTGCGGCGGAGCGTATGGAGGGCAGACGCTCGGCAGATATTGATGCGGCCGAGGAGGAGCAGATCATCGGCGCGGTCTTTGACCGACTGCTCGTCGGCTATATGGTGACAGAGGTGCGCGTTGTGCCCGGCGCATGTACATCTGTGGATATTCACCTCACACCGTGGGCAGATACCGTCGAGAGCGTTTCCCTTACGATGACGGTTGAGGGGATGCCGCCTGAGGTAGAGACGCTTATCCGCGCGGATCTTGCAGGTGCACAGCAGGTTTTCACAGAGGCGCTCGTGGGGCTGCCGCTTGCGGCCACGGACTGGGCAGCCGGGGCATTGAAACGGGAGCTGACCGCCTATATGGAAGCACATCTGCCCGAGTTCCGCGCAGACTATGACATCTCTGTGGATACCGCGGCACATGTGCATCTCATGGTATATCCGCGCCTGCCTGTTGTACGAACCGTAGATCTGTCCATGCGCTCCGATACGATCCCCAACGTAACACTGCTTACGCGGCGTTCTGTGTTAGAGACAGAGACCAATCATCTCATCGGTGTTCCCGTTGCCTTTATCAGCCGTCACCGCATGGCTTTTGAGGAACGGCTCGCCAAGACACTTGATGCGGGCAGCGGATTTCGTCGTCTGCATCTTTCATCTCATGTCACGCTTACCCCCGATGAGCGCATGCATGTCATGAGCCGCACGGATACGACGCGGTATCGCCTCCGTCTGACTGGCTGGCTTGATGTTGGGCGCGGCAGGTCAGCACAGGGGGATGAGCGGCGGGATATGATCTTCCGTCTGCATGCGGGCCGGATGCTTGACCCGCGTGACGAACTATACATAGAAGCCGATGCCGCCCCCGAGGATCTGCGCATGGACTGGCGCATTGGATTTGCGCGGGAACTCTTTCCCCACATGCGGGGGGAACTGCGTTATGATCTGCAAAAGGATCGCTTTTCCTTTGCCGGAACCTATGCCCTCCACTCGCGCTGGCTCATACGATATGAGCATATGGCGCGGGAGGGGCGGGGTGAATGGGAACTGCGCTACAAACTCCACGACTTCCTCAGTCTCGCCGGCCTCACCAATGGGGATGATGCATGGCTGCGGCTGATTGGAAATTTTTAGGCGCTGCATGCTGCGGCGCGAAGGTGTATTATGATGGGGCGAAACAGTGCTTTCGTTTGCCCCGTAGGAGTGGCTGCGTCCATGTGGGAGCATGACGCGCAAAGAAAGAGGGAGTATCATGATGAACATCAAAAGATTTGGTTGTGCAGCTGCGGCTTTGGCAGTATCGTCTCTGCTTGTCATGGGCTGCGGCGGCGCATCTAAAACGGCAGACCGCGTAAGACCGGGCGCACTCCAAGGGGATTTTGATCCGCAGCAAGTCATCCAGGCGGCAAACTTTGATGCCATTCAGTCCGGTGCGAGCATTGGTGATGTTGAAGCGCTCTATGGGCAGGAGGGAAAACTCGTCGGACGCAGCATTGTCAATGGGATATATACATATACCTATCAGTGGCAGGATGGTCCGTATAAGATCCTAAACTGCACATTCAGTCAAGAGAATCGCCTAAACAACCCCCTCGCACAAGCAAAGCTCGTCAGCAAAGAACTGCTTTCAACAGATGCGCTTGCAGAAGATCGGAGCAATGCAGTGACAAAAGATCAATACGTCATGCTAAAGCTCGGGATGAATCTGACGGGGGTCAGCCGCTTGTTCGGCATGGAAGGGGTTCTGCTCGGCGAGAATATGACACCCGGCATGGAGACAAAGACCTATGGATGGACGGCTGCGGATGGGAAAGTGGCTCGTGTCACATTCCAAGAGGACAAATTGATTTCGGCAGAGCTTGCGCCAGCACTCGTGGCATATCGTATCGTAAAATAATCATTGAATTACCCGGCATCCTTTGCTATAATAAAAGGGTTCAACAATCTTGCCTATGTCCTCTCACAGGGGACTGAAACGGCATGCGGAGAAAAGGAGAAATCATTCATGATCAAACTCGAAAAAAAGCAGGTTAAGATCATCAGCATTCTCATTGCTGTTGTATTCGTTGGTTCCGTCGTTGTGCTTGCGCTCACACAGAGCGGCTCTGGCATCGCTTCTGCCGCAAGCTCTGCAGTCGGCGTTGTTGACTATCGGCAGGTCGGCAGCCAGCACCCGCAGCTTGCACAGGCGAATGCAGAAATGCAGAAGGCATCACAGGAGGCGCAGTCGGATTTTGAAACAAAGGCCGCGAATATGAACGACCAGGAGAAATCGGACTACTATCAGCAGACGATGCAGCGTTTGCAGCAGAAGAACGAGGAGCTGATGGAGCCCATTGAAAAGAGCATCCAGGATGCCGTCAAGAGTGTTGCAGAGAAAAAGGGCCTCTCTGTTGTCCTTGAAAAGGGCGCTGTTGTCTATGGCGGACAGGACATCACGCAGGATGTCGTCAATCAGCTGAAGAAGTAATCTTTACTCTCGTACGAGACAGCACAGATGCGTAAATGTACCGGGCAGAGCGTTGCTCGGTACATTTTTATAGGGAAATTATGAGAGGAGGGTATGATGCAGCGCCTATGGAATACGCGGCGTAAAGAGATCCTCGTGGGCGCCGCCTGTCTTTTCGTTTTCCTTGCCGTTGTCATTCATTTTATGACAAAGCCAGAGCAGGGTACCGCAGTGCAGAGTGATATTGGCACTATGCACATCACAGAAGTGCTCACCGCACATCCCTCCTACGCACGACTCTTAGAGCTGCAAGCAGAGGAGCGCAGCCTTGCCCTTTTAGAGAAGCAGGCTGCATCCGCGCCAGAGATCACGGCTCCTCAGACCGATGCGGCGCCATTTGATGACTCGGTATGGCAGAAAAATGCTCAGACGGTCATTTCTACACGCGTTGCCATCGAGCGGGAACAAAAACACCTCGCTGAAGTCTACCGGAAGGAGACGGAAGATGACTATGAGGCGCGGCGTAAGGCGATTGATGACGAGTATCTCAATGCCATTCTCAACCTCAACCTCAAAATCGACAATCAGCGTGCGATGCACGGACTGCGCGTTACAGAGGAAGAACTTGCCGCAGAGCGTGCCGTGTGGGAGGATCAGCTCGCAGCGTTAAAGCACGAGCGCGGCATACGGCAAATGCAGCTGTATCAGGCATGGCAGGCAGAAATTGCTGCACGCGTCGCTGCGCGCATCGAGCCGGAAAAAGCCGCATGGGAGCAGCAGGCAAATGCGGCCATCGAGGCTCAGAAAGAAGAGGCAGTGCGTCTACGCAGCACAGTCGAGCAGCGGAATCAAGAGGCCATGGAAAAAGCACTGCAAGAACAAGAAGCGCGTAAGAGCGCTGCCGAAAGAAGCATCCGATTGGCAGCGCTGCACAGTGAGGTGACGGCTCTGGAAGAGGCGATATGGCGCGATGTTCGCAGCCGTGCCGCAAAACTTGCCATACTGCATCAATTTTCTCTCGTACTTGCTGCGCCGGAGGAGCGTGCACTGCTGCAGCTACCGGGTGCGCGTCTCTTTTCTGCCAGACACTATACACCGCTGATCTCTGTTGGGGCAACAGACGTGACGGCCGAGATGGTACAGGAGATGCAGAGCATCGAAGTGCCGGCACATTGATCCGTGGACACTTTCAAAACAAGAATGAAAGGATTTTTATACCTATGAAATATTTCAGCCATGTCGGTGCAGCGGCACTCCTAGCAGTATGTGTGTGCATGACCGGCTGTGGAAAGATCCATGTCGGCACAGTGGATCGTGACCGCATTCAAGAGGAGGCGCCGCAGCTCAAAGCCGTTGTTGCAGAGGCCAACACGAAACTCGGAGAGGCGCAGCAGGAAGCACAGGCGAAGTTTGCTGCAAACCCGAAGATGTCCGTAGAGGAATCCCAGCAGCTCCAGATGGAAACGCAGCGTAAGATGGCGGGACTGAATCAGATGTACAGCGTACAGCTCGAGCAAAAGCTGAATGTTGCAGTTCAGGATCTGGTGAAGGAGAAGAAACTCGATGTCGTTGTCGACAGCTCCCAAAAACATCCTACTGTTCCCTTAGGGGGCGTCGATCTCACCGATGAAGTGATTCAAAAACTCCAGTAAAGGGGTACGTACATGGAAAAGATAGTTCGTGAAATCGCGGCGCTTGTGGACGGAACCGTAAGCGGCGACGAGCATCGTGTCATACGTTCACTTGCTTCACTGGAGGATGCAGGGGCAGATGACCTCGCCTTTGCCGTTCCTCCGCATATTGATAAGGCACGCAGTGCACGAGCGGGAGCACTGCTTCTGCCGCGGGGGACGGAGGGATTTGTAGGGACAGTCATCTTCGTGGATGATCCCAAGGCCGCCTTTGCCCATCTTCTTTCTGTGTTCACGCCCGCCATAGAACATGCAGTCGGTGTCAGTGAAAAGGCTTATATCGGACAGGGGGTTCGGATCGGAGAGGGCGTGACTGTACTGCCTTTTGCCTATGTGGATGACTATGCTGTCCTAGGTTCCGGGGTTACCATTTATCCGCATGCCTATATCGGACAATACAGCGAAATCGGAGCGCATACCATCGTCTATCCGAATGCGACCATACGGGAACACTGCCACATCGGTGCGCATTGCACCATTCACAGCAATGCTGTCATCGGCGCAGACGGTTTTGGCTTTACCACCGAGGGGGGCGTCCACACCAAGGTGCCGCAGGTGGGCGGCGTTGTCATCGAGGATGATGTGGAGATTGGCGCACATGTCGGCATTGACCGTGCAACGCTTGGAGCGACCACCATCGGAAAGGGCACGAAGATCGACAATCTTGTTCATATCGGACATAACTGCACCATTGGCGCCAACTGTCTCATTGTTGCGCAGACGGGCATCTCAGGGTCTACGAAGGTCGGACACAACGTCACCTTCGGCGGGCAGGTGGGGACTGTTGGACATATCAATATCGGTGCGAACGCAACCTATGCGGCCCGTTCCGGCATCATCGGCGATATGCCGGAGGGCGTATTCTGCGCGGGGTTTCCCGTTCAGCCGCATGCTGAATGGCTGCGTGTACAAGCGGCCATCCGTCGGCTGCCGGAGATGATGAAGAAACTTAAGGTGCTGGAAAAGAAGTGCGCTGCAAAGGACTGATATGCTCTCTTACTATGCCGCAAAACTTTTGAGCCGTATCATCTGTCTCATGCCGCATACATGTGCCATAAAAATGGGGGACATGCTTGCGCATATTTTTTGGAGATTCGTTCCGCAAAAGCGCAAAGCTCTTGCGCGGGAACAGATCATGCGATGCCTTGGTGTCGATGCAGACGAGGCCAATCGTATTGCAAGGAAAAGCGGTCTGCGTTTTGGCCCCATGCTGATGGAGGTGCTGCGTTTTCCTGTCATGAAGGCGCATATGGCGGATTATGTGACCATCGTCGGTGCCGTGGATGACGTGCGCTCCGCCATTGCGGCGGGAAAAGGCGCCATCTTTGCCACATCGCACAGCGGGAATTGGGAGCTGATGGGCGGCGCATTTGCCTGCGCGGGCTTTCCTCTCGTCGGAGTTGCAAAGCAGCAGAAATCTTCCGGTATGGATCGTTTCATCAACGAATACCGTGCACTCGTTGGCATGCACATCACATATCGGAGCGGTGTGCGCGAGATGTTCCGCATGATCGATGCGGGGTGGATCATCGGACTGTTGAGCGATCAGGATCCCAGTCTGCGCGATGGCATCGTCATTGATTTTTTTGGGCAGGCGACCAATGCCTTTACCGGAGCCGCTGCCATTGCACGGCGCTGCCATGTTCCAATTTTTCCTGTATTCATGCACCGTGCAGACAGTGGGCACCATGTCCTCACGATTGAACCGGGATTTCTTGTAGAGCAAACAGAGGATCGTGCTGCGGATGTCCGCACTGCAACGCAGTTCATCAATGCGCGCATTGAGGCGTGGATCCGCACATATCCAGAGGAGTGGTTCTGGCTGCATGATCGTTGGAAATCCCTGCGGACAGGGGATTGAAAGGGAAAACTGTGGATGGGAGCCCTGTCCTACTGGGTTCATTCATATCAAAAAAGCCGCCCAAAGGCGGCTTTTGTCATATTCGTTTTGGTGGAGATGAGGAGAATCGAACTCCTGTCCGAAGATAACGTTACATGGATTTCTCCGAGCGCAGTCTGTGTTTTTATTTAAGTGCCATTTCCCCCGCAGACAGGGTAAAAGACACCGATCACGATGGTGTTCCCATAAGAGTTATCGTGCAGTGGCTCTTTGGTATCCCGCGTTTGCCCCCAGTTTCCACTCGTGCGGGAGACGATTGGAATGGGGCTGGCTTAAGCCGCCAGAGCGTAGTCTTCGTTTGCTTTTATATTTAATAAAAGTGTTCACCTTACTGACGGGTTGATGACCCCCCGGCTCGCTGTCCATATACCGCCCATCCCCGTCGAGACCATTACATCCCCACAGATTCGGAACATATACACTAAGGTATTGTGCTCCTTCTAAATACAGTATATCAGCTTAGCGTGTATTCTAGCAGAATGGATAGATTCTGTCAATGGGGCTTTTCCTGTATTTTCCTTGCCAGATACAAAGATTTTTAGTATGATATAACATGAAATTATCATATTGTATCATGCAGGAGGTTTTTGCTTGCAGAGAGAGCGGACACTGGCGGCCCGTGTGGTCTATGATGGGATTGGACTGCATTCCGGTCAGCCGGTGCATATGGAAATCGCCCCGGCACCGCCTCGTACAGGGATTCAATTCATGCGTGCGGATATGCCGGAGGCACCGCCTGTTGCAGCCATCGCTGCACATGTTACAGCGACGCTGCGTGCAACAACCATTGCGGCGGGAACACTGAAATTTTTTACGATCGAACATCTGATGAGCGCCCTGCATGTGCATGGCATTGACAATTGTTTCGTGATGCTCGATGCAGAGGAACCGCCCGTCGCGGACGGCAGCGCGCAGACTTTTTTTGAGCGCATCGCAGCTGCTGGAATCATAGAGCAGGAGACAGAGCGTAGGCAGGTGGTGATCGACCGCATCTATCGTGTGGATGATGGTGCACACTTTATCATGGCGCTGCCCTATGACGGACTGCGTGTATCGTTCACTTCGCTCAATGAGCATCCGCTGGTCGGCGTACAGTATTATGATGTCATCGTTTCGTCCGAAACTTATGCAAAGGAGATCGCGCCGGCGCGGACGATTGCCTATGAAAAAGAGGTCGAAGCGCTGCGCGCACACGGGCTTGGGCTTGGCGGCAGCCTTGAGACGGTCATTGTCTATAATGATGCCGGCTGGATGAATGAACTGCACTTTCCCAATGAGCTTGTGCGGCACAAGATTCTCGACGTGATTGGGGACATCCGGCTCGCTGGCAGCATTCGTGGTCATATCATCGCGGTGGCGTCGGGACATGCACTCAACACAGCACTTGCGAAACAGATAGCAGAGGAGAAGGTATTTACATGACTTTGGACATCAACGAGATTCAGCAGATTCTTCCGCATCGCCCGCCGATGCTGCTTGTTGACCGCATCACGGCGCTTGATCCGTTTAAGTCCGCGACGGGGATCAAGTGCGTAACGATGAATGAGCCGTTTTTTCTAGGGCACTTTCCGGGGCATCCCATCATGCCGGGGGTTTTGCTCCTGGAGGGGATGGCGCAGGTCGGCGGCGTCGCCATGCTCTACCCTGAGGAGCACCGCGGCAAGATTGCGCTCTTTGGGGGCATGGAGAATGTCAAGTTCAAGCGTCCCGTCGTTCCTGGTGATACCGTTGTGACAAAGGCGGAACTTGTACGCGTACGAGGTCTCTTTGGACTCCTGCATGCCGATGCCTATGTTGAGGATGAGCTTGTCGCATCAGCAGACTTTAAGTTTGCACTTAAAAACGCGGATGAGCTTTGAAAAACAGCTGTCATCATAGAAAAAAGGGACATGATTCACGCACATGAGATAAAATCCGGAATTACAGCCAAATTTGACAGGTGAATGAAATTCAAAAAAACGGATTATTTAGAGAAAAGCGGAATATGTCTGCCCGATCATAAAGATACGGGGATGAAGGAGTTGAAATAGATGACAGGCAGCAGCAAGGTTCTTGCCTACATCCACGATACCGCCGTCGTTGCACCGACGGCGCGCATTGCACGCAATGTAGAGATTGGTCCCTATGCGGTCATTGCAGATCACGTTGAAATTGGAGAGGGAACGGTCATTGGCCCGCACGTCGTCATCAGCGAATGGACGAAAATTGGACGTGACTGTCATATTTTCCAGGGCGCCTCTGTGGGTGAAGTCCCCCAAGATTTGAAGTTTAAGGGGGAAAAGAGCTATACATTCATCGGCGACAGGACGACCATCCGTGAATGTGCAACCGTTCATCGTGCCACGGGAGAGGGAGAGGAGACACGCATCGGAGACGACTGTCTCCTAATGGCATACACACATGTCGCTCATAACTGTGTTCTCGGGAATCGTATCATTATGAGCAATGCTGCGATGCTCGCGGGGCATGCTATTGTAGAGGACGGTGTTGTGATCGGCGGCATGGCAGGCGTGCACCAGTTCGTGAAAATTGGGCGCAATGCGATGATCGGCGGCACATCAAAACTCGTACAAGATGTTGTTCCGTATACGATGGTGGACGGACATCCGGCCAGAGCCGTGGGGCTCAACAGCGTTGGGATTTCACGTGCGGGCATTCCCATCGAGATCCGCCGCCGCATCAAACAGGCGTATAAGATTCTTTACCGGTCGGGGCTGAATCTCGCACAGGCGATTGCGGTCATTGAGCAGGAGGTAGATTCCTGCGAGGAAGTCGAACACCTGCTGCGCTTCCTGCGCAACGCAGAGCGTGGAATCTGCCGAGAGCGCCACGAGGACGAATAGGGGAGAATTTTATGGAAAAATTGGGGCTGCTTGCAGGTGTTGGTCATCTGCCCGCAGCGTGTGCCCGCGCGGCGCGCGCACTTGGCTATGAAGTACATGCGATTGCGCTTCTGCCAGATACGGATCCTGCACTGGAGGAAGTTTCTTCTGCATACCGTGCCATCAGCATTGGGGCGCTCGCGGAGATTTTGGCATACTTGAAAGAGCATGGGATTACGAAAGTAACGATGCTCGGAAAGGTGACCAAAGAGCTGCTCTTTACGGGCAAGATTCAGCCCGATGCGATGCTGCAGGGGCTTTTGATGCAGCTGCCAAATCAAAATGATGATACCATCATGATGATGTTTGTCGGTGCTCTGATGAAGGAAGGCATTACGCCGCTCGATCAAACGGCGCTCATCCGTCCGCTTATGCCGGAGGCAGGGGTTCTCACAGGTCGTGCGCCGAACGAGGCAGAACACAGTGATATGGTGTTTGGTCTGGATGTGGCACGCGCATTGGGGCAGCTTGACATTGGACAGACCGCCGTCGTGAAGGCGCGCGCGGTCATGGCACTTGAGGCGATTGAGGGAACGGATGCCTGCATCCGTCGGGGTGGTGCACTTGCTGGCAGCGGTGCAGTCGTCGCCAAGGCTGCAAAGCCGCAGCAGGACAACCGCTTTGATGTACCGGCTGTCGGTCTTGATACGATCGAATCCCTCATTGCGGCGAAGGCTTCCGCACTCGTCATTGAAGCGGGAAAGACGCTGTTCATTGACCGGGAGCGTGCCATTGCACTCGCTGAGGCAAACGGCATCACGATTGCTGCGATGTGAGTAAAGCAGTTTATGAGAGCGCAGTATATGTGCTGTTGCTGCTGTGGTTTAGGAGGGGGGCTTGCCTTTGAAGATTATGCTTTCGGCGGGTGAAACCTCGGGGGATCTTCATGGGGCGGCGCTTGCGCGTGAGTTGCGCATACTTGCCCCGACGGCATCGCTCATTGGCTTTGGCGGCGATGAGATGGCGGCAGCGGGGGTTGTGCTCCGCCAGAACTACGCAGATTACAATGTCATGGGGATCTCTGCGGTGCTTTTTAACCTGCGCCGTATTTTCGCCCTCTTGAAGGATTTAACAGAACTCATGGAGCAGGAGCGCCCAGACGTTCTCGTCATCATCGACTATCCGGACTTTAATTGGCGGCTCGCGGCGCGGG
>CALIBA010000287.1 GCA_938045435.1 uncultured Selenomonas sp. | reverse complement strand
GAAACTCTACATTGTCCGCTACAACATCCGTTGCATATTTGCGCTGTCCATCGCTTCCGTCATAGCTGCGCACATCCCATCCCCTTTCGGATACCATGATTGATACATGGAGAATATGCGATGATGAGAGAAGGTCCTTGATATGCCTCTGCCTCACTGATGGCTTTTAGTACTTGATTATGGTCGGCACCCATATCCACCTGTGCAACATAGACATATCCATAGGACATTGCCATCATACCAAGATCCTTCTTCTTTGTCTTTTTGCCTGTTGCTGCGAACTCTGCAATCGCTGCTGCAGGTGTTGACTTCGACGCCTGACCGCCTGTATTTGAGTACACTTCTGTATCAAATACCATGATGTTGACATCCTCACCTGATGCGAGTACATGATCTACGCCACCGAATCCAATGTCGTATGCCCATCCGTCGCCGCCGAAGATCCAATGAGAGCGTTTGACAAAATAGTCATGGTCATTATAGATTTGGCAAAGGAGTTCATCATCTCCTTTTTCCCGCTCAAGAATGCCACGCAGAAGATCTGCACGATCACGCGTTCCCTCTCCGCTGTCACGATTATCAAGCCAGAGTTGCATAGCCGATTGAAGCTCTGCAGATCCCCTCTTTTCTTCAATGGCCTGCGTCACCGCAGAGGCGATTGCCTCACGGATTGCCTTTGTGCCGAGGAACATACCAAGTCCATACTCTGCATTGTCCTCAAACAAGGAGTTTGCCCATGCAGGACCGTGACCATCTGAGTTTTTCGTATATGGAATCGCAGGCGCACTTGCTCCCCAAATAGAGGTACATCCCGTTGCATTCGCAATCATCATACGATCACCGAAAAGCTGTGTGATTAGCTTTGCATACGGCGTTTCACCGCATCCTGCACATGCGCCGGAAAATTCAAGCAAAGGTTTTTCGAACTGCGAACCAATGACTGTATTTTTCTTCATTGGGGTGTTTTTGATTGAAACTTTTGTTTCATCTACACCATAATCGAAATACTTCTGAGCATCGCGAAGATTGTCATCAAGCAATGTCATATCAAGAGCCTTGCCCGGACAGACCTGGGCACAGTTGCCGCAGCCAAGACAGTCAAGAGTCGATACCGCAATTGTAAAATTGAGTCCCTTTGCCGGCCGCGACTTCACAGATTGAAACCCTTCCGGCGCTGCTGCAAGCTCTTCGTCCGTCGTTAAAACGGGACGAATCGCTGCATGGGGACAAACAAAGGAGCATTGATTACACTGAATACATTTCTCTGGACGCCATACAGGAACAGAGATTGCTGTGCCACGTTTTTCGAATGCTGTACCACCCACAGGGAATGTCCCATCTTCCATATTGAGGACGTCAGAGATTTTAAGCTTATCCCCCTCTTGGCGGTTCATGATATTTTGAATCTTTGTAATAAATTCAGGCGTTTTCTCATTGACCGGCTGTTCTTCATCTACAGCATCTTTCCAACTCTCAGGAACATTAACACGGTGAAGCGATGTAATACCGTGATCAATCGCTCCGTTATTCATGTTGACAACCTTTTCGCCCTTACTTCCATAGGAGGTGAAAACTGCATCTTTGAGATACTTAACGGCATCATCTATGGGAATAATATTTGCAAGCTTAAAGAAACCTGACTGCATCACCATGTTGAACCGCCCGCCAAGCCCTAGTTCACGTGCAATAGCAACTGCATTGACCGTATAGAATTCGATGTCATTCTCTGCAATATATCGCTTCATGGATGCCGGCAGATGCGTATTCAGCTCCTCATCGCTCCAAACTGTGTTAAGCAGGAACTTTCCGCCCTTTTTTAAGCCTGCAAGAAGATCATACTGTCGAACATAGGATTGCTGTGAACAAGAAATGAAGTCTGCCTTATTAATGAGATATGGACTCATAATAGGAGATTTTCCAAAGCGCAGATGACTCATTGTGATACCGCCTGACTTCTTTGAGTCATAGGCGAAATACGCCTGCGCATACATATCTGTCTTATCTCCGATGATTTTGATTGCACTCTTATTCGCCCCAACAGTGCCATCTGAGCCAAGTCCCCAGAATTTACATGCCGTTGTCCCCTCTTTCGTGAGGTTGATATCGCCATGAATCGGTGTAAGACTACGATGCGTCACATCATCATGAATCCCTATGGTAAAACCGTGCGTCGGCGCATCCTTCTTTAGTTCCTCATAGACTGCAAAAACCTGATCCGGGGTGATATCCTTACCGCCAAGACCATAACGACCTCCGACAATGATGGGGGTCATCCCGGAGCTGTAATATGCCGCCTTGACGTCGAGATAAAGCGGTTCACCAAGTGATCCCGGTTCTTTCGTACGATCAAGAACAGCAACTTTCTTTATCGTTTTCGGGAGATACTTAAAGAAGTGTTCTACAGAAAATGGCCGGTAGAGATGAACCGAGAGAAGCCCCACTTTCTCTCCCTGTGCATTGAGATACTCTGCAACTTCTTGCGTCGTCTGACAAATCGATCCCATCGCAATAATGAGACGCTCTGCATCAGGTGCTCCATAATAATCAAACAAATGATGTGTGCGTCCTGTAATTTTTGCCATCTCAGACATCGCTTCTTCGACAAGTTCCGGAATGGCATCGTAGTAACGATTGACGGCTTCACGCCCTTGGAAGTAGATATCCGGATTCTGTGCTGAACCACGAACGACCGGATGATCCGGATTAAGTGCACGACGGCGGAACTCATTGACTGCATCCCAGTCCAGGATCTTTGCGAGATCAGCATAATCAACAACTTCGATCTTCTGAATCTCATGAGACGTGCGAAAACCATCAAAGAAATTGATGAATGGAATCCGCCCCTTAATCGCAACGAGATGTGCTACCGCAGCGAGATCCATGACCTCTTGAACACTCGACTCTGCAAGCATAGCAACACCTGTTTGACGTGCTGCCATGACATCTTGATGATCGCCAAAAATATTCAGCGAGGATGCGGCGATTGCACGTGCGCTCACATGGAATACACCTGGCAACAGTTCACCAGCAATCTTATACATATTTGGAATCATTAGCAAGAGGCCCTGCGATGCTGTATATGTCGTTGTCAGCGCACCGGCTTGGAGCGATCCGTGTACCGCACCTGCCGCCCCTGCTTCGGACTGCATCTCAATGAGGCGTACCTTCTGTCCAAATAGATTTTTCATTCCTTTTGCAGCAAGGCTGTCAACATGTTCTGCCATCGGTGAAGACGGTGTAATCGGATAAATCGCTGCAACATCTGTAAAAGCATAGGAAATATATCCGGCAGCGGTGTTCCCGTCCATTGTTTTCATTTTTTTGGCCATGTTATTGCTCCTCTCTTTTGAGAAATCTCCCTAGTATTTCCCAATGATCTAAAATATAATCACACAAGCAAAGAACATCATACTTTTCTACATAGTAAATCTCTTAAAAGATAAGAACATCTATCTATGAAAAAATATACGTTCAATACTTTTCATTTATTATACAACGGAAAAATGGTATTGTAAACAAGGCAGACATCCTACAATATAAAAAGTACAAACGTCTCCCATTGTTTTTTATGATGAAAATATCTAATAATGCTATAAAAATGAGCTGCCTATCAACAGCTCGTTCGTCCCAATAATGGATGATTCGTTGGTCTAAGATCACGTACTCGTATGAGATGTAAAGCTTCTGTTAAATCAATATCTGCACGTTTCATTTCCTGCTCGTATACATATACAGGATATTCTGTACCAATCTCACCACCAGGCATATAAACATACTCAGATGTATTTCTGTCACCAAATATAACACCTCTTCGCAACTGAGCTTCCTGCATCAAAACATATCTCTCCTCCAAAGCAAATAAACAGCTACTGACGAAACTCCTGTCGCAATTATAACAACATGCCCAAAACCAGCAGGATCGCCTTCAAATGGAATAGGTACATTCATCCCAAAAAAGCTTGAAATTACTGTTGGTATTGCGAGGATAATTGTAATGGCAGTAAGAAATTTCATGACAAGGTTCAGATTGTTCGAAACAATCGAAGAGAATGTATCAGCGAGACGGGCAAGAATCTTACTGTACATCTCAACCATTTCACGCGCTTGTTTATTCTCAATAATGACATCCTCGAGCAGATCTTCATCCTCTTCATACATGCGAAAAATATGATTTACTGTTGTATTCGTCCGTAATCGCATCAAGCGGTCAAGTACAGCTCCGTTTGAGCGAAGTGCAGCGTTGAAATAGGTTAGTCCCTTTTGCAGCTGAAGCAAACGTAAAATTTCACTATTCTTCATATCATGGCGCAAACGGTCCTCAATTTCCTCTGATAATTTACTAATTTGACGTAGATAACGTAGATAGAAAACATCCGATTTATAAAGGATTTGAAACAGGAACCGTGTCCGCTTATAGGTACGAAAGAACTTCGCTGTACGCTCATTGAATTCTGCCATCACAGGCGTTTCCTCAAGACAAACTGTAATAATATGCTCATCTGTAAGAATGATCGCAAGCGGCAGCGTATCATAGCTATCCTCGCCACGATAAACTGGTACATTCGTCAGAATCATTACTGAATCATCTTCGACATCTGTATGCGAGCGCTCCTCATCGTCGAGAGCCGATCGCAAGAAGTCAGGATCGACCTCGGTGAGCGTACTCACAACCTTCAGCTCGTATGGTGTTGGGTTAACAATATTGATCCATGCACCTTTGGCAAGTGTCTTTAATGAAAGCTCTTGTAGAGGACCAGACTCCATGGATTTATAGATTTGCAGCAATGGATCTTGCTCCTTTCAGCGCACCTCTCTTAATCCATGTAAAGTAATCTGGCATTATGAAGAGAGGAGATATTCGATACATTAGGACTGTACTGTAAAGGTGTATCATCCATGCTCTTCACTTCCCTTCAATAAATGAACGACTGAATTGTAACGCAAAAGCCCCTTCTTGTCCAGTCAGCAATGCATAATATATAGAAATTTTCCTGCCTATCTAATAATCAAACATTAAAACGGAAATTTACTACATCGCCATCACGCATTACATAGTCTTTTCCTTCAAGGCGGACAAGCCCTTTATCACGTGCAGCAGCAACACTACCAAGTTCTACAAGATCATCATAGTTTACAATCTCTGCACGGATAAAACCGCGCTCAAAGTCTGTATGGATCTTCCCTGCTGCCTTTGGTGC
>CALIBA010000286.1 GCA_938045435.1 uncultured Selenomonas sp. | reverse complement strand
GTCTGTTGGTAGAGTTCCAAGCTCCATGTGATACCGAACCACACCAAGCTCGAACCGCCGCTCTGAAGGTTCAGTCCGTGACCCGCACTTGCAGGATGGATGAGAGCCACGGAGATTTCTCCGCGACTCCATCGGGCGATTGCCTCGTCCGTATCCAGTCGGACACATAGCACGCGCTTTTCGATACGCTCTGCATCATGCCTGAACCAATACGCCACGAGGAGCGGCTTGCCGTTCATGCTCTCGACGATGTCCTCCAAGGCATCGAGCTTTCGGTCATGGATATGCAGTGTTGCCCCATCGTCGGTGTAAACCGCACCGTTCGCCATCTGCGCGAGCTTGCCCGACAGGACACCTGCGTTTGCCGCCGTCACCTCATCGCCCTTCATCTGCAAAACCAACTGCTCGCACATTGCGGCATACATTTTCTTCTCTTCCTCATTCATGCGAACACTGTATTCGCTCTCAATCAACTCCGGCATTTTGAGGTGATCGGCGGCTTTCATGGAGATGGTGATGTCGGAGATTTTCTCGTAAATCCGCTCCTCGGCTCCGGGCAACGGTGCATAGGAGAACACCACCTGCCCGTTGCGTTTATCCGGCGTGAAGTAATCCTGCCGATACTTCGTGATGAATCGTCCCAGACGCTGTCCCATGTCCAGTACCTTGAACTCTGCAAAGAGATCCATCAAGCCGTTGCCGGATGGCGTACCCATCAGCCCAATGACACGGTTGGCGAGAGGGCGAACCTTCATGAGTGCCTTGAAGCGTTTACTGCTCCAATTCTTGAAAGACGAGAGTTCATCAATCACAATGACATCATAGGAGAAGTCTGTTTTCTCAACGAGCCACGGAACATTCTCGCGGTTAATGATGTAGAGAGAGGCTTGCTTGCAAAGAGCCTGCCGACGTTCTTTCTTCGTTCCGACTGCGACGGAATAGCGCAGATGCTTCAGATGCTCCTACTTCCCGATCTCCTGCGGCCATGTGTTTCGTGCCACACGAAGCGGCGCGATGACGAGAACGCGAGAAATCTCAAATCGGTCAAACAGCAGGTCATTGAGGGCTGTGAGGGTAATCACCGTTTTGCCTAAGCCGCAATCCAAAAACACAGTAGCGATTTTGTGGTGCTCGATAAAGTTTATAGAATATCGCTGGTACTCGTGTGGCTCAAACTTCTGCATCTTCTTCCTCCAATTTCTCAAGTTCCCTCAGAAACCATCTGTATTCGCCGTGGAATCTTGCGTGGTCACTATTGCTGGCAAATACCTGTAGATTTTCTGAGGTATTATTGTAGGGGTTGCCATCTCTATGATGGACGACTTCGGTGGAAAGCAATTTTCTGCCAAGCATTTTTTCGGCTATCACACGATGGGCGGGTCTGCCGTATATTTTTGAATACCCTTTGCACTTTCCTTTGCCCAATCGAGATTTTCGCATCTTCGATCTCGTTTCAAGAGTCATTCTCATAGGATTTAATTGCCGGTTAAGCTCAGTCATATGTTTGCTGATGTTTTCATAGGGCTTAAAATCTCTATAGTGATGCGGATTTCGGTCTTTGCTACTGAAATCCGCCATGCATTGACGGCTGCAGAAATTATGTTGATGTATATGCGAGGGGCAACGTATCATTTCTTTGCCACAAAAATCACATTTGATTACAGGCATGCCAATCACCTCCTGAAAACTTCCTGCAGTACATCCACATGGTAGGTGTTCACCATGCCATATTTGGCATCGTACTCCTTGCCGATGTGGTAACCCTGCTTTCTGGACATTGCCGAGGCTTTGCGTCCGAGTCTTGCGGCGGCATCCCGACTCACGCCACGGATTCCCGTGAGGTTGGCATAACCGATAATCGTGTAGTGGTGCCGGTCGATAGTCATCTGCTTGGACTCGACCTCAAGAAGCCGCTCGTCCAC
The DNA here is from genome assembly GCA_938045435.1 of uncultured Selenomonas sp. GTDB lineage: Bacteria > Bacillota > Negativicutes > Selenomonadales > Selenomonadaceae > Centipeda. Next base: position 240 of record CALIBA010000286.1, on the reverse strand, counting down.
CTTGTCGATCCGGGCATTTGCCGCCTTGACTGCCTTCGCCTGTTCCACCATTCGCTGTGCACTGTAGAGCAGAAATTCCTCGAGTGTCATGTTCCTCATAGGGTTGAAGTAGCTCTCTTCCAGCTCATCGAAAACATCCCACGCCCGCTCAGTTCCTAGCATCTTGCTGTGACGCGCCGCCCCTCGTTTCGTCCAAAGAATCAGAGACGGTGCGCGACTCCCGACAACTGACTCGATATT
>CALIBA010000285.1 GCA_938045435.1 uncultured Selenomonas sp. | reverse complement strand
CTATTTTCAACAGAAAAATTCTTGTCATAGCAGGTGTCACGCGATTTTCAAGCGGGTGGACGTATTGAAAAATTCCAGAAGCGCTACGCGAAGAAGTAGTGGCATGGGTGAGGTGCGCTGCGCCTTGCCTGTTTTTCTGCATCAACAGGAAGGGGTCATTGCACGAGGGTTCGTGTGATGGCCTCTTTTTTATACCAAAGGACTCATTATGCCAAAAAAAATTACCGATCTTGCTGTCGGCGGGCAGGCTGTCATTGAGGGGGTCATGATGCGTGATGCGCGGCAGACGGCTACCGCTGTGCGTCTTCCAAGTGGAGACATTGAGGTGAAAACCCAGAGCGTCAGCTCGATACGCGACCGCTTTCCTGTGCTCAATTTGCCGCTTTTGCGTGGCTCTGTGATTATGATTGAATCCCTTGTCATTGGCATGCGTGCGCTTTCCTTTTCTGCACAGGCAGCGGGGGAGGAAGAGGAGCAGATGACAAAGGGCGAGCTTATCATGACGATACTCTTTTCGTTCTTACTGGCAGGGCTGCTCTTTGTCGTTATCCCGACGGGGGCGGCACATCTTGCGGAGCGGTTCACGCAGAATCCTGTTGTATTCAATCTGATCGAGGGCGGGATTCGTCTGATGGTTTTTCTCCTGTATATCTGGGGCATTTCTTTCATGCAGGGCATCCACCGCGTTTTTCAGTATCATGGCGCCGAACATAAGACCATCCATTGTTATGAGGCGGGGAAGGCGCTTACGGTCGAAAATGTGCAGAAGTTTCCGCGGCTGCACCCGCGCTGCGGGACAAATTTTCTCCTCATCGTGATGATCGTCGCGATTGTCTTTCACGTGTTCTTTGGGTGGCCGGATCTCTGGGTTCGTATTTTGAGCCGTCTTGCTGTCTTACCCATCGTTGCAGGCGTCTCCTACGAATTCATCCGTTTTGCCGGACGCAGTGAAAGTGCCCTTGTGCGCATAGCGATTACGCCCGGCCTTTGGTTGCAATACCTTACGACGCGTCCGCCGGATGATGAGATGGTCGAGGTCGCAATTGAATCCTTAAAAGCTGTTCTGCCACCCGATGAGATCCCTTTAGGGAGCGGTAGTTATCGAAAGGAAGCATTTTGTTCAATAAATTAAACGCTGTTGCAGATAAATATGATGAATTAGAGGCGCTGCTCAGTGATCCTGATGTCATGGCAGATATAGAAAAATGGCAGCGCTATACACGGGAGCATGCAGCGCTCACACCGATTGTCACGGCTTATCGGGATTATCAAGCGGCTCTTTTAACCATCGCAGAGGATAAGGCCCTGCTCGATGAGGCCGACAGTGAGATGAAGCAGCTCTTAGAGGAGGAGATCGCAGCACAGGAGGAGCGTCGCGACCAGCTTGCGCAGGAACTTCCGATACTCCTTTTGCCGCGTGATCCAAACGACGATAAGAATGTCATTGTCGAGATTCGTGGTGGTGTTGGGGGAGAGGAAGCGGCACTTTTTGCGGCGACACTTTTCCGTATGTATGCGCGTTATGCTGAGCGGCAGGGATGGAAAACGGAGATTCTCAGCAGCAATCCAACGGAGATTGGCGGCTTTAAGGAAATTTCGTTTCTCGTAAACGGCGATGGTGCATACAGCCGACTCAAATACGAGAGCGGGACGCATCGTGTGCAGCGTATTCCCGTTACGGAGTCTGGTGGACGCATCCATACTTCGGCTGTTACGGTTGCCGTTCTGCCCGAGGCAGAGGAGGTTGAGGTCACCGTCGATCCAAATGATCTGCGCATTGATACCTACTGTGCCTCCGGCGCCGGAGGGCAGTATGTCAACCGGACGGAGACTGCTATACGCATTACACACCTGCCGACGGGGATTGTCGTGCAGTGTCAGGATGAAAAATCGCAGCTCAAAAATAGGGAAAAGGCGATGAAGGTACTTCGTGCGCGCCTCTATGATCGTGCACAGCAGGAGCGCGCCGATGCCGTAGCAGCGGATCGGCGCAGCCAGGTCGGCTCTGGCGACCGCAGTGAACGCATCCGCACATATAACTTCCCGCAGGGCCGCGTCACCGACCATCGCATCGGACTTACGCTCTATAAAATTGATGCAGTCCTCGACGGGGAATTGGATGAGCTGCTTTCTGCGCTCATTACGGCAGACCAAGCCGAACGTCTAAAACAGGTGCATTGATGACAGCGCATGAAGTCTGGACGGTGCAGCGGCTTCTTACATGGACGGTGGATTTTTTTCGTCAGCATGACATTGAGCAGCCGCGCCTTGACGCTGAGGTTCTGCTTGCCTCTGCCTTAAACAAGGATCGCATATATCTCTATGTTCATTTTGATCAGCCGCTCGAATCTGATGAACTTACCCGTTTTCGTTCGTATGTCCGTGCGCGTGCCGCGCATGTTCCGCTTGCCTATGTACTTGGCAGACGTGAATTTATGGGGCTGCACTTTTGCGTTACGCGCGATACACTCATCCCGCGGCCCGATACCGAACTGCTCGTGCAGTGCGCGATAGACTTCCTCCGAGTACGTATGCTAACATGTGCGGAGGAACTATACATCGCGGATTTAGGGACGGGGACAGGTGCAATCGCACTCTCCCTTCTGCACCATATGAATGGCACTAGGGCCGATGCAGTGGATCTTTCTCCGTCAGCCGCCGATGTCGCGCACGAGAACGCTGTGCACCTCGGTCTTGCAGATCGTATCTCTGTTTATACAGGAGATTTGACTGCGCCGCTCGTTGGAAAACGTTATGATATGATTGTGTCGAATCCGCCCTATATTCCATCGGCAGATATTGAAAGCCTCATGCCGGAGGTACGTCTCTATGAGCCGCGCCTTGCCCTTGATGGCGGTGCAGATGGACTTTCGTTCTATCGCCGCATTATGGCGGAGGCGCCCGCGTTCTTGAAGGAAGGGGGCGCACTTGCTGTTGAGGTAGGCGCGGGAGAGGCTGCTGCTGTTGCTGCACTTGCAAGGACACATCCACGTATTGTACGGGCAGAGATTCATAAAGATCTCGCGGGAATCGAGCGCGTCGTCATGGGATTTACTGTGTGAGGAGGGGAGAACGTGAAAACTACGGTCGTTTCTCCTGTTTCCGGGGCAGATATAGCACGTGCGGCTGCGCTCATTACGCAGGGCGCACTCGTTGCATTTCCAACAGAAACAGTTTACGGGCTTGGTGCGAATGGACTGGATGCTGCGGCATGTGCACGCATTTATGCGGCGAAGGGGCGTCCATCGGATAATCCGCTCATCCTGCATGTTGCAGATCTTGCGATGGCAGAGCAGGTCGTTCAAGTACTGACGCCTGTGGCGGCGCATCTTCTCACTGCATTTGCACCGGGACCACTCACCGTCATTTTGCCAAAACGAGCACAGATCCCCGATGTTGTTACAGGAGGCCTTACGAGTGTAGGCATACGCTGTCCGGACAGTGATATTGCCCGTACACTCATCCGTATGGCAGGTGTACCCATCGCGGCACCGTCGGCAAATCTCTCGGGACGGCCAAGCCCGACGACGGCAGCCATGGTCTATGACGATCTTGCAGGACGCATTCCTCTCATCCTCGATGGCGGGCCATCTGTATGGGGCGTGGAATCCACCATCATCGACTGCACAGAGGAGGATCGTGTTACAATTTTGCGTCCGGGGGCGATTACGCTTGAGATGATTGCAGCGGAGCTGCCCCATGTGGATGTTCGCATCGATCCTGCCCTGTTCGGAGCAGATACCGTGCCGCGTGCGCCCGGTATGAAGTACACGCACTATGCGCCGCATGCGCCGCTGACCGTCTATACAGGGGCTCCTGCTGCTTTGCAGGAGGCGCTGCGGGATGAAATCCTGCGGCGGCAAACGGCAGGAGAGTGTGTTGGGCTGATTGCAAGCCGGGAAACCCTTATGGCTCTTTATGGTGTGCTTCCTGCATCGTATTACTATGACTATGGTATGCGCGGAGATGATATAGCATTTGCAAATTGTCTTTATGATGCGTTGCGTCATTTCGATCACCATGACATCTCCCTGCTGCTTGCCGAGGGCACAGCGGAGGAGGGGGTGGGACGCGCCATCATGAATCGTCTCTATCGGGCGAGCGGCGGACGCATTATAAAAGTCGATGTGCCTTCATAGGAAGGGCATGGGCATGCTGATATAGAATAAAGAGGCATTCCATAACACTTTCATTTATGGGAGATATAATGCTAAGGAGCTTTGTTAAGCGTTGTGGAGACCGCTTGCGCAGTGAAGCATTTGCGTGTGGTACACAACAACTTATGTGATAGACTTAAAAAGATGAGGAGGCTGCGGATTGCGCTGGGCAAAGGTAAGTGTTTTGACGACACATGAGGGCGCAGAGCTCATCGGAAACATTTTGATGGAGCTTGGTGCGGCAGGTGTTGAGATCGATGATCCCGCGCTCGTGAACAAGTATATTGATGCCGGGTTATGGGACTATACAGATTTGCCTCGTGCAAAGGATACAGATACTGTGACGGTGCATGCCTATCTCCCGGAGGATGAAGCACTGCAGGAGCGTCTCACTTCTCTTGCCTCTTATATTGAGGCACTCCGTACGAGCATACGTCTTGGTGCGGGGGCAGTATCGCATATCTTTGTTGCCGATGAGGACTGGGCAGAAACATGGAAGGCTTATGTCCATACGGAACGTATCGGACAGCGTATCACGGTTCGTCCTACATGGGAGGATTACACGCCGTCGGGCGATGAAATCATCATTGATCTCGACCCGGGTGCTGCCTTCGGTACAGGCTCTCATGCGACGACAGCGATGTGTATTCGATGGTTGGAGCGCCTCGTGCGCCCGGGGATGCATGTCTTTGATGTCGGCTGCGGTTCGGGGATTCTCTCCATCGCAGCGGCGAAACTCGGTGCGCATACCGTCCGCGCCATGGACTACGATACAGTGGCAGTGCGCGTGGCAAAAGAAAATGTCATGCAGAACGGTGCACAGACGTGCGTGCATGTGTGCGAAAGTGACCTGCTTGCTGCTTGTGCACCTGGAGAAACGGCGGAACTGATTACGGCGAACATCATCGCGGATATTATTATACGGCTGTTTCCACAAGTTGAGCAGCATCTTGCACCAGGCGGAACGTTTCTTGCATCCGGTATCATCGACGTTCGCATTGTCGATGTGGAACGTGCTGCTGCGGAACATGGATTTACGATATGCGCATGCACCCGTGAAAAAGAATGGGCGGCGATGGTCATGTGCCGTACTTTAGAAATGCGGAACTAAAATGCGGCGACTCTTTTATGCAGGGGAACTTACGGAGGAGATCCAAATCACAGGGGCAGACGCCCACCATCTTGCGCATGTGATGCGTGCACGATGTGGAGATGTTTTCGTTGTAGCAGGGGCGGGCGGCAAGATTGCCCGTATGGCGGCGGCACGGATCGAGCGAGGGGCGGTGTGCCTGAGGCGCATCGAATTCCTTCCAAGTGCAGCGCAATGCGCTGTCGAAGTAATTCTCGTTCAAGCACTTCTCAAAGGGGAGAAGATGGATTTTGTTGTGCAGAAGGCTGTCGAACTGGGAGCCGCAGAGCTGCGCCCCATCATCACGGAGCATATCGTTGTCCGCTATGATGCAAAAAAGGCTGCGGCAAAGGTGATGCGCTGGCAGCGCATCGCCGATGAGGCGGGGAAGCAGTGTGGACGCAGCACACTTATGCATGTTGCACCCATTGTCAGCTTTACAGAATTTTTGGCAGACAGGACGATTTTCAGCGCACCGGACACGAAGATTCTCTTTTGCTATGAGCGGGAGGACATGCGATCAATACGCGCAGTACTATCTGCGTGTACAGCATCTCGCGTTGTGCTGATTGTAGGTGCTGAGGGAGGCTTTTCTGGGGCGGAAGCCGAGGCTTTTGCTGCGGCAGGGGCAGAGGCCGTCTCACTGGGGCAGCTCATTCTGCGTGCAGAGACAGCATCCATAACAGCTCTTGCTGTGACAGCATATGCGATGGGGAATTTAGATATTTGAAAGGGGTATCATATGAAACGAAAGTATATGGCGGTATTTGCGGCGGTATTTGCGCTTGGGATGCTTGCGGGTTGCGGTGGCAATGATAAAAATGTCGATGCGGGGCCGTCGGCCAGCGCGCAGCCGGCACAGACGCACGGAAAGGGAGGCGGCCTTTATGGGGAAAGTGCTCCGACATTTTCCCTTCGTGATCTTGCGGGACAGCAGGTTGCTGTTGAGGCAAAAGGAAAGCCCTATGTCATCAATTTTTGGGCAACATGGTGCCCCCCCTGCAAAGCAGAAATTCCGGATATTGCGGCGTTCTATACAGCATATCGGGATAAAGTGGACTTTTATGCCGTCAATTTACAAGAAGATGAGCAGCCCGTACAAAGGTTCTTGACAGAGTACAAGGTTGATCTGCCAGTATTGCTTGACCAGAAAGGATCAGCTGCGAATCTCTATAGCGTTCGCGCCATCCCAACGACCATTGTCGTGGGGGCAGACGGCATTGTTGTCTACCGCAAGACGGGCGGTGTTACCAAAGAGGAACTTGAAGATGTTATCAATCGTCTCTAAGGCGCAGGGAAAGACCGCCGATTTTCGGAGGTGCTGGCGATGGAATTGACGCTATTGGGCGGGGCGTTCCTTGCAGGTTTTCTTTCTTTTATTTCGCCTTGCGTTTTGCCACTCCTGCCGACATTTTCCCTCATCCTTGCAAAGAACAGCCAGCAAGACGGAGGGGAAGCGCGGCGCTTATACGCCAATACAACGGCATTTCTTGCGGGATTTACACTTGTTTTTGTCATGCTCGGTGCAACAGCCTCTCTCATTGGTTCGTGGCTTTTTTCCTATCAGGAGGTGCTGCGGCAGGGCGCGGCAGTTCTCATCATCGCCATGGGACTTTTCATGACAGGATGGATTCGCATTCCACTGCTCTTGCGGGAATATCGTCCCTTTCAGCGGCGCGGTTTTGGTGGAATCGGCGGAGCATTTCTCCTTGGCTGCGGCTTCACTCTTGGGTGGACGCCATGCACAGGGCCGATGCTCGCAACGATTCTCCTATATGCGGGTGATACAGCAACCGTTGGTGCAGGAGCACTCCTGCTTTTTGTTTACAGTCTGGGTTTTTCTGTTCCATTTTTCATGCTTGCGGTTATTTGGCGGCGGCATATTATGAAACTGCGTGCTTTTTATGCATATTTGCCGGACATTCAACGTGCGGCGGGGGTACTCCTTGTCGTGCTTGGCATCCTTCTCTGGACGGATTCTCTGACCTATCTGGTGCGGATCTTCTCCTAGACAGATATATGAAAATAGGCCTTCCTTTATCATCTGAGATGAGGGGAGGCCATTTTAATGTCTGTTTTTAGCAGTGTGTTGGCTTGCGTACTCTAAACGCATCATACGATAGGACAGAAGTCCTTTGGTGGGAGGATTGTTTTTTGCTTGGAAGTGTGGTATGGTGAAGCGCAAAGGAGAATATCCATGGACACATACAATGGGAAAACACCATATTTTTCAGCAAAGACGCTCGTATTTACCGCGCTGATGACAGCGCTTGTCTTTCTTTCGACATTTCTTCCTCATATTCCAATACCACTTGGATATGCACATCTTGGCGATGCCGTTATATTCCTGCTTGCCATTTTAGCAGAGCGGCGCGCAGCATTTTTTGCAGCATGCCTTGGCTCAGCCCTTGCCGACTTCATGGGGGGCTTTGCCCTTTGGATTGTGCCGACGCTCATCATAAAATATATCATGGCATATATCGTCTGTCGGATGGTACGCTCTGCACGAGGGAACATAGAACGCAAGCGCATCCTCATAGCGCTTGTCTTCGCGAGCCTTTGGATGGCATTTGGCTATACGGTTGCAGGCGCTGTCCTCTATGACAGTATTTCTGCTGCACTTGCTTCAACGCCGGGGCTGCTCATTGAGGGGGGCGTTAACAGCATTCTTGCACTGTTGTTGTTTCCTGCGCTGCAAAGGCATTTTCCGCGGCTATAAGTACAGTTTAGAATTTTATGAGCTGAGGGAGATTGCAAAAATCTATACAGTATAGATTTACGTATGGGTAGACGGGAGTATCTTGTGTGGTGGAGAAGAAAGAAAATATATCAATCCGAATCGATGGGGAAGAGGAATGGTTTATTCGGCAAATGATTCAGCGACACTTTGGAAAGGCTGCTGCGGGCAGCAGATTACTGCCTCTTAAGGAAGGAATGACCAATGACTCATTTTTGTTCACCGTACATGGAGAAAAATATATTTTTCGCTATAATGGACATGGAACAGAACGTTTGATTGATCGTGAAAATGAGAAGCGTGTTTATGATCTGATCCGTTTTTTAGGTATAACCGAACATGTTGTAGCCCTTAGTGTGAAACCTGGATATAAAATTTCTCGTTATTATGAGCACTCTCATGTCTGTGATCCACAGAATCAAAATGAGGTGGATTGCTGTATGTCAGCGCTGCGGTCATTTCATGAGCGTGGGCTGACAGGTGTAAAGGTTTTTGATCCATTTGATACATTGCTCTTTTATGAGCGCTTGTTGCCGGAGGATGATATTGCTAACCCTGCATATCAAGAAGTGAGAGAAAATATTCTTTCACTGCGTGACTTCCTTATGCCGTTTTTAACGGAAAATCTTACACTCTGTCATATTGATTCAGTTTTTGATAACTTTTTATTTGTTGAGGGATGCGAATGGCCGTATCTCATTGATTGGGAGTATGCAGGGGTATCAGATCCGCTTATTGACATAGCAATGTTTGCAATCTATGCAAACTACTCGGAACCAGAGACAAATCGCTTGCTTGCAGGATACTTTCCAGAGGGGTATAGTGATTGTATACGTGCAAGGATATATGCGTATATGGCTGTTGGTGGACTTATTTGGAGAAACTGGTGTATTTATAAAAGTTTGTTCGGGGTGACTTTTGGTGAATATGCTGATAATCAATTTCGTTTTGCAAAAAATTACCCACAAAAGGTGCGAGCACTATTGGGAGATTCATAATGAGAAATTACCCTATGTGGCTGACGCTTGGCATATTAAGTGGTTTTTTGTGGGGATGTAATAATTACTTATATGATATGGGGACACGCTATGCTGATATAGGTGCCATCCCATCAGATGGCATCCTATTTCCGCTTGTCTGTACGGCCATAAATGATATGAGTGCAGCTGTGTTTTTACTAATGGTTCATGGCTGCCGTGGGGTTCTGCGTTCGATTGAAACGCTCTTTAACCGTTCCGGGGCTTTTTTGTGTGTGGCAGCGCTTCTTGGGGGACCTCTTGGTCAACTTTCCTATTGCCTTGGTATTTTTTGGGCAGGACCGACTTATGCATTGGCTATTTCTGCACTCTATCCTGTCATTGGCTGTATTCTGGCGCGTATATTTCTGCGCCAGATGATGACGCTGCGTATGGCCATTGGGATTGTATTAGCTGTTGTAGGAGCGATTATAACTAGTTTTACACCGACGGAGTCATCTGCTACGCTGTTTTTCCCGGGGCTTATCTGTGCACTTTTTGCAGCTATTTGCTGGGGCAGTGAGATTGTATTTGCGGTGCGCGGAATGAAGGATATTGAGCCGGATCTCGCGATTACAGTACGTGAATGTATTTCAGGTACCGTTTTAGTCCTTATAACACTTGCTGTTATGCCCGGGGCTTCTACATTATGGAAACTTTCATCTGCGCCCATGGCATTCAGTACATTTGTAGTGGCTGGAGCTGTTGCTGGAGGATCCTATTTCCTTTGGTATTCTGTCAATCGTGCCATCGGCTGTGCACGTGGGATGGCAACGAATGCAACATATATTATTTGGGGTGTCTTGCTGCAATGGGGAATCGCTGATGTGGACGTATCAAGGCAGGTGTTTTTTGGATGTGTACTTGTCTTTGTGGGTGTTTTGCTGGTTTCGCTCTGTCCAAATGAAAGGGAATCAACATCGTGACGTATGAGGAGTTTTTAAAACGTTTGGCGCAGTGTAAAACAGGCAGCGCTGCTGATTTTGCCGTTGAGTTTGCCGAATGCGACCAGCGAGCCGGTGAAGGTTACGGCGCCGATGAAGATAAAAAATGCTGTATTAATGGCAGCAGGATATGGGAGCAGATTAGCCCCGCTCACGAATAGAGTGCCCAAGGGGCTTGTGCAGATACGCGGTGAGATACTGGTTGAGCGGCAGATTCGTCAATTGTTGGAGGCAGGGATAGAGGAGATCTTCCTCGTTGTAGGTCATCTGAAAGAACAGTTTTCTTATCTTGCCTCCAACCCACAGGTTCATATCATCGAAAACCCAGATTATACACATTATAACAATATATCATCTCTTTATCGTGTACTTGACATATTGGATAATACTTATATTTGTTCCGCTGATAATTATTTTACAGAGAATGTTTTTACGCCATATGTCTATCGTTCTTACTATGCAGCCGTTTACGGTGAGAAACCTACAGAGGAGTATTATTTGACTGTGGACGAAAATGATCGTATCACAGATGTGCAGATTGGTGGGACATGTGGATACTATATGCTGGGGCAGGCGTATTTTTCGCATACATTCAGCATACGATTCCAGAAGTTGCTGAAAGAAGCATACAACACAGATTTATCTGTTCGTGAGTTGCTTTGGGAGCAATTTTATATGAGGCATATTAGCAAATTGCCACTTTATCGTAAATGTTATCCTAGTGGTATCATTTATGAATTTGATACAGTGGAGGACATCCGTGCATTCGATTTTACTTTTATCTGCTGATATATGTCTGATATTTAGTATGACGATAATACATGAATGCTCATATCTGTATAGGTTTAAACCATAATGGGATTTTCATACAGATTAGGTAAAGATTGCAGCCCTGCTGAGTCATAGTACACATAGCGTGTAAAAGATTCACGCGTTCCGTTCAAACCCTTCATGTGCTCAATATTAGTTTTGAGCATATGAAGGTTATTTTTATATTTTGCAAACAACAATTTTATGAAATATATTACATGCTCATATGTGCATTTTATCAATAAAATAATTGACAAATAACATATAATTTGATACGCTATTTTTATAGTAGGATATAATGATTCTGAATATTTATTGAATCGTTCAAAATCATTATATAGTTCTATGTCCAAGAGCATACCTTCAAATGAAGGGTACTTGTCTTTTTGCAAGGAGGATGGTAAGGATGCGGTTTTGGAAAATTCTCATCTATGGGCTTATCATGGCTTCAATGTTGCTTTTGACCGGATGCGGCGGTGGACAGGGGATGTTGGACAGTATTGAGGGCGCGAAGGTTGGTGTTTCCATGCCAACACAATCTTTGCAGCGTTGGAATCAAGATGGTGCGAACTTAGAGGAACGGCTTCGTGGGAAGGATTTGGATGTTGATGTAGAGTTTGCGGATTATGATACGAAAAAACAGATTTCTCAAATTGATCATATGATTGATCGGGGTTGTAAAGTCATCATCATTGGAGCGGTGGATGGCAATGCACTCTCCTCTGTTCTGAGTAAGGCAAAAGATGCGGGGGCTGCGGTGATTGCCGCCGTGTTGCCGTTCGTGTTCGCCTATATCGGTCTTGCCAACAC
>CALIBA010000284.1 GCA_938045435.1 uncultured Selenomonas sp. | reverse complement strand
GCGGGCGCGTTTGTGGCATTTCTCACCTATGCGGTCAACCTTGCCAATCCTGTCAAGCGGCTTTCGCGCATTTACGGGAATCTTCAAAAGGCAATGGCGGCGGTGGATCGCGTCTTTGGCGTCATTGATATGGAGGAAAACATCAAAGATAAACCAGATGCGTGTGTGCTTCCTCCTGTTACAGGATATGTACGATTTGACCACGTTGGTTTTTCCTATAAAAAGGGGCGCTCTGCTCTGAACGATGTCACATTCTCTGCGTGCCCCGGTCAGATGATAGCATTCGTTGGGCCTTCGGGCGCCGGAAAATCGACCATCGCCAACCTTATCCCACGCTTTTACGAAATCGACACTGGCGCCATTACGGTGGACGGGCATGATATTCGCGATGTGACGCTTGCATCACTGCGTGGACAGATAGGTCTTGTTCCACAGGAGACGATGCTCTTTTCGACGACCATCTGCGAGAACATCCGCTATGGGCGGCTCGATGCGACGGATGCAGAGATCGAGGCGGCTGCGCGTGCAGCGAATGCACATCATTTTATCATGGAACTGGAAAATGGTTATGATACGGAGATTGGGGAGCGCGGCATCAGTATTTCGGGCGGACAGCGGCAGCGCATTGCGATTGCCCGTGCAATTCTAAAAGATCCACGCATTCTCATCCTCGATGAGGCGACATCGGCACTTGATACCGAGAGTGAGAAAGTTGTGCAGGCGGCACTTGACGACCTCATGGTTGGGCGTACGAGCTTTGTGATTGCGCACCGTCTCTCGACGGTGCTGCACGCCGATCAAATCTATGTCATCGACGGCGGGCGCATCGTCGAACAAGGGACGCATGAGGAGCTTCTTGAACGAGGCGGTCTGTATCAGCATCTTTATGATATTCAGTTTCGGGGAGAGTGACTATGAGATTTCTCTACAATTTAGCAGCGATTCTCATCGTCACCATCATCATCCCTATTTTTCTCCTGCGTGCAACACGGGAGCGCGGCTTCGTCGAGCGCATCAAACAGAGTTTTGGATTCTATCCAAAGGAGACGATTGATAAGGTCGCGCGGAAGGATGCCATCTGGGTGCATGCTGCATCCGTCGGCGAAATCGTTGCGACAAGTCCTCTCGTACGTGAATTTCGCAAGGCGTTTCCCACCAGCCCCATCCTTGTCTCTGTCGTCACGACAGGCGGCTATGAGATGGCGAACCGCATCATTAAAGACGCCGATGCCATTATCTATTTCCCACTTGACCTGCCGTTCCTCGCCTCGCGTGTCGTGGACCGCATCCGCCCGCGCGTCTTTTTGCCCGTTGAGACGGAGCTTTGGCCGAACTTTCTTAAAAAGGCAAAGCAGCTCGATGTTCCGGTCATGATGGTTAATGGGCGCATCAGTGACCGCAGTGTCAAGCAGTATAAATATCTCTTTGGTATGCTGCGTGAGATGATTGGGACAGTCAAGTGCTTCGCGATGCAGTCGCGTATCGACGCGGATTATATCATGCGTCTTGGTGCGCCGCGCGAGCTTGTCACCGTGACGGGCAATACAAAATTCGACCAGGCATATACGAGTGTGAGCCCCGATGAGCGGGCAGAGCTTATCCGCGAACTGGGGCTTTCTGGTGCCAGTCACATTATGATCGCAGGTTCTACGCATCGCGGCGAGGAGGAACTTGTACTCACAGCATTCCGTGCGGTGCGTGAACAAGAACCCAGCGTTCGACTCATCATCGCCCCACGTGAGGTATTGCGCACGATGGAGGTCGAACATCTCTGTCGGCGAGCCGGTTTTACGGTCAACACACGTAAAAACCTCCAGCAAGGGGGCGAGGGCGGTGAGGACATCGTCATATTGGACACCGTTGGAGAGCTTGGCCGCGTGTACGGTCTCGGCGATGTCATCTATATCGGCGGCAGCCTCGTTGCACACGGGGGGCATAATATCCTGGAACCGGCGGCACACGGCAAGGCAATCATTGTCGGGGATCAGATGTTCAACTTCAAAGACATCCACGCGCTTTTTCGGAGCCACGATGCCGTCGTTACTGTTACAAATGGTGAGGAGCTGACACGTGAGACCTTGCGTCTGTTTGGTGACCCAGCAGAACGGGAACGCCTTGTGCGCGAGACACTCGCAATCATTGATGAGAACAAGGGCGCCTCGGAAAAGTCGGCCAAGATCCTCGTGGAGATGCTTGAAAACTACGAGAGCCGTCGTGCCATCCGCGCACAGCGCCGCATCCTCGGGCACCGTGTACAGGCCACACAGAAGGTAGCGAATCTCCAAACCTACTTCATTGACCTTGTGCACGACAAAGAAGTGCGCGGGCTGTGGCGCAGGCTCATCATGACCGTGTTCTATCTATTCTCTTTGATTTACGGGCAGCTCGTCAATCTCAAGCTCTCTATGTATCATATAGGCTGGTTCAAAAAAGAACGTCTGACCTGCTTTGTTATCAGTCTTGGCAATGTCACCGTTGGCGGTACGGGAAAAACCCCGACCGCACAGCATCTTGCGCGTGAGATCCGCGATATGGGCTACCGTGTTGCCATTCTCAACCGCGGCTATCGCGCAAAGTGGCGCGGCGCAGTCGGCATTGTCTCCGATGGGCATGCGCTCAAGATGGATGCTGAGACGGCAGGGGATGAGGCGTTTATGCTCGCGAAACACTTGCCGAATGTTCCTGTTCTCATCGGCCCGGAGCGTGCGGTTACCGGGCGCTATGCGATTGAGCACTTCGGGGCACAGGTGGCTATCCTCGATGATGGATACCAGCACTGGCAGCTTGAGCGTGACATGGACATCCTCCTCGTGGATGCAGTCAATGTTTTTGGCAATGGGTATCTTTTGCCGCGCGGAACCCTTCGTGAACCACTCTCACATATCGACCGTGCAGATGTCTGTCTCATGACGAAAGTTGACCAGGCCGCGCCCGGTGCGATTGAATACATCTGGGAGACGTTCCGCAGTTACAATCAAGATGGCCTGATCTTAGAGAGCATCCATCAGCCGCGCCAGTTTGTCCGTCTCGCTGACTGGTACGAGGATATTGCCGCAGGCGGGGTGCCTGTCACGGAACTCAAGGGGAAAAAGGTACTTGCCGTCTCCGCGATCGGCAATCCTGCTTCCTTTGAACAAACGCTTGCCGATCTCGGCATTGAGATTGTAGAGAGTATGCGCTACCCCGACCACCACGACTATGGGGAAAAGGATATGGCAGAGGTGCTCTACCGCGCGGAGACGCTTGGCGTCGAGGCCATCATCATCACCGAAAAGGATGCGGTCAAAGTACCCGGTGATGTCGTCCGTGCGAAGTGGAGGATTCCGATGTATGTCATCTCCGTAGAGGTCACTTTTCAAAAAGGGCAGGAAGCATTTTTCAGTACACTCAAAGAAGCCTTGGCGGAAAAACTGCGTCCAGGTTCCTAATGAGGGTATAGGAAAACTTTTGTGAACAAGTATCAATTTGGAGATGAGTTCGTTGAAGGTTCTTTGTGTTATTCCAGCGCGTTATGCATCGACCCGTTTGCCGGGGAAGCCTCTGCGCGAAATTGCCGGCAAACCTATGATTGTCCGCGTATACGAACGTGCAAAACAGGCGAAAAAGGTGCAGGAAGTCATCGTTGCAACGGATGATGAACGCATTTGCGCAGCGGTGGAGGCATGTGGCGGGCATGCTGTTATGACGCGCTGTGACCATGCAACGGGGACAGATCGCCTCGCAGAGGTTGCGCAGAAGATGACAGAATACGACTTGATTATCAACGTACAGGGCGATGAACCACTCATTGATCCTGCGGTCATAGATGCGCTCACTGAGCCGTTTCTCATAGAGGAAGATCTTTCCATGGCAACGGTTAAGACAAAGATCACGGATGCGGTGGACATGGAAAATCCGAACAATGTGAAAGTCGTTACCGATCGCGCGGGAAACGCCCTTTACTTTTCACGGGCACAGATTCCCTATCCGCGGAATGCGGGCGCAGAAACATACAAGCACATCGGCATCTATGCATATCGGCGGGATTTTTTGCTCACCTATGCACAGATGGAGCAGACACCTCTTGAGCGATCAGAGTCGCTTGAGCAGCTCCGTGTGCTTGAAAGTGGACGCCGCATCAAAGTCATCGAAACAGATGCCGTCTTTATCGGTGTAGATACAGAAGAAGATCTTGCAGCGGTCAACAAGGTGTATCGTGACTTAGCAGATTGACCGCTGCTGGTAAAATCTTTATAATAAGAATCACCCCACATTGCAGAGGTTCCCATGGGCAATGCTGAAAGGAGCTATGAAGATGAATAAAGTGAAGCTGGCGAATTTTGAAATCGGCGGCGGTGAGCCGCTCGTTCTTCTTGCGGGCCCCTGCGTCTTAGAGGGACTGGAACGCTCTCTTTACATTGGCCGCGGCATCAAGGAGATCACAGATCGCCTCGGTATACCATATATCTTTAAGGCCTCCTTTGACAAGGCGAATCGCTCTGCCTACCACAGTTTCCGCGGCCCGGGGCTCAAAGAAGGCATCGAGATCCTCGGAAAAATCCGTGCAGAACTTGGCGTCCCTGTCGTGACCGACATCCACGAAACGCATCAGGCAGAACCCGTAGCAAAAGTTGCAGACATCCTGCAAATCCCTGCGTTTCTCTCGCGACAGACAGATCTCCTGTATGCGGCTGCGCAGACGGGCGCAATTGTCAACGTGAAGAAAGGACAGTTTCTCTCACCGAACGACATGCGTAATGTTGTCGATAAGATTCACGAGAGCGGCAGTGAGCGCATCTTGCTCACGGAGCGGGGAGCGAGCTTTGGGTACAACAATCTCGTTGTGGATATGCGTGCGTTTCCGATTATGCGCAGCTTCGGTTATCCGGTCATCTTTGACGGGACGCACAGCGTACAGCTTCCGGGCGGCGCGGGGACAAGCTCCTCTGGGCAGCGCGAGTACGTTGAGTATCTGGTGCGCGCTGCTGTCGGCGCAGGTGTGGACGGCCTTTTCCTCGAAGTGCATGACAATCCGCCGGAGGCGCTCTCGGATGGTGCGAATATGGTCTATCTGGATAAACTTGAGGAACTCCTTACAGAGGCACTCGCCATCTATGAAATCGTACGTAAAAAGTTGAATTGAACAGGTGAATCGCATGTCTGAGTGCAGTATAATGAAAGCAAAGGCCATTGAGACCCTGTCCATTGAGGCAGAGGCCATTAGCCGCCTAAAAGACCGTATCGACGATAGTTTTGAAACAGCAGTGCGTGCCATCCTAAACTGCAAGGCACGCGTTATTGTTACGGGGATGGGGAAATCCGGTCACGTCGGGCGCAAAATCGCTGCGACCCTTGCCAGCACAGGCACGCCGTCTTTCTTTATGCATCCGGCGGAGGCGTTTCATGGAGACCTCGGCATGGTGACGGCGGATGATATTGTGATTGCCATCTCAAACAGCGGTGAGTCGAATGAGGTCGTAAATATTCTTTCTATTATCCATCGGATCGGTGCGCAGATCATCGCTATGTGCGGCCGCCGCACCTCTCAGCTGGGGCGCTGCTGTGATTACTACATTGACATCGGTGTGGAACGTGAGGCATGCCCCTTGGGACTTGCGCCGACAACCTCCACGACAGCAACGCTTGCGATGGGGGATGCGATTGCAATGGCGCTCATGTCTGTACGGGATTTCAAAAAAGAGGACTATGCGCTCTTTCATCCGGGGGGGGCCCTTGGTCGAAAACTCCTTCTCACCGTGGAAAACGTCATGCACACCGGAGATGAGAATCCTGTCGTCTCCTATCATACGACAGCGAAAGATGCGCTCTTTGTCATGACGGACAAGGGGCTTGGTGCAGCTTCCGTCGTCGATGCAGAGGGGAAATTTATTGGACTGATTACGGACGGCATCATCCGCCGTGCACTTGCAAAGGACTATAACTTTCTCGATAAAGATGTTGAGAGTATTATGTTTTCTGAGCCGCTCACTATCACACCGGATAAGATGGCGGCGACAGCGCTCTCTGTTATGGAGAAACATCAGCCGCGTCCCGTGACTGTCCTGCCTGTTCTCGATGCGCAGCGTGTTCCGGTCGGTATCGTTCATCTGACGGATCTCCTGCGGCAGGGCGTTGTCTGATGCTGATACGGGAAGGCGCTCTCGTATGCGCTGAAAACATCAGGTGCATCATCCTCGATGTGGATGGCGTGCTGACCGATGGAAGAATCTATGTTGCATCGAATGGGAGCGAATTTTGTAAACCCTTCTTCGTTCGGGATGGTCTGATCATTACGCTTGCACGCAAGGTAGGTCTTACAACCGCCATCATCACAGGGCGCACTTCTGAGATTGTCACAAGCCGCGCCAAAGAACTGCACATCGAGCTTATCTATCAGGGCAGCCTTGATAAGCGTGCGGCTTACAGGGACATCAAGGAGCGGACGGGACTCGCAGATAAGGAACTTGCCTACATCGGCGATGATATTGTGGATTTGCCCATCCTTCATCAGGTTGGACTTCCGTGTGCCGTAGGCGATGCCGTGCCGGAGGTGCGTGCGGCTGCACAGATTATCGCTGCACAGCCCGGCGGGCATGGCGCTGTGCGCGAGATCTATGAGAGCATCCTCAAGGCACAGGGCCGATGGGATGGCGTTCTTTGGGCATTTCAAAAGGATATGGGCGGCATCACCCAGTGATACCAAGAGAGGAGGTGGTGTGTTGTGCTCTACAAAACACTTATGCTGCTCAGCTGTCTTGTATGCCGCACACCGCGAAAACTTCTGCTTGCCGCAGGCTGGGTACTTGGCAATCTTTACTATCTGCTCATTGCAAAGATGCGCCGCCGCGCTGTAGAGCAGATGATGCCCGCGCTCCAGATTGACGAGCGTACAGCAGAAAAACTCGTGCGCGCTTCCTTTATCAATATGGCGCGCAATGTCCTCGATATTCTTGCCATGCCCATGTTGAACGAACAGAACCTCAGCGACTACATCGAAATCGAGCACCTAGAGCGCATGGAGGAGGCACTTGCTGAGGGACGGGGTGTTGTCGTTCTCACAGGGCATATCGGCTGTTGGGAGTGGCTTTCGGCAGCATTCACGCTGAACGGCATGCCTGTCAGCGCCATTGCAAAACCGCAGCCCAACATCCAATATACACGTGTCCTTGATGACCTACGTGCGACCATCCACGTCGAGATCTTCTCACGCGGCACCAGTGAGCTTTTGGCTGCTGCACGCGCCTTAAAGAGCGGGCGTATTCTAGGATTTCTCGCCGACCAGGACGGAGGACCAGGGGGAGCGTTCATCGACTTCTTTGGGCGCCCTGCCGCAACGCCGCTTGGCCCTGCGGTATTTTCGCGAAAATTCAGATCGCCAGTTCTCCCCGCGTTCATTCTGCGTCAACCCAGCGGAAAGCACAAAGTTGTCATTGGAGAGATCATGCGCTGCCCAAAGACTGGTGATACAGATCGTGATCTCTATGAATTTACCGTGCAGATGACGGCCATTGTTGAGCGTATCATCCGTGAGAATCCCACACAGTGGATTTGGTTTCAGCGGCGCTGGAACACTGCGCCCGAACAGCAAAAGACGGGCAAGCATCACACGGCCATCGCGCAGGAGGAGGGGGACTGATGGATCGCAAAAAAATGGCCTATGTCGGAGCAGCCGCACTCCTTGTTGTCCTCATCCTATGGGCAATTTACACTGTGCCGCAAATCCCAATGGATGGCAAGGAGCAAGAGGGGCCGCGCACCATGTCCTATCAGGGCAACGTCATCACCGAGGAGAAGGACGGACGTGTGATTTGGCAGCTCACCTCGGACAGTATAGAGGTGGATGTTGATACGCAGGATACAAGCATGCACCCCGTGCAGGGTATCTTTTACAGTGATGATGGAAGAACACTTGAACTCACAGCCGATGAGGGGCGTATGGAGCGTGCGAGCGGCGATATTATCCTCTCAGGCAGCGTGCGTGTTACGATGAGTGACGGCGGCAGTCTCACGAGCAGCAAACTCCTATGGAACGCAAAGGAGAGCGAGCTTTCCGCTGAGGAGGATGTTACACTCACGCAGGCAGACATTCTAGCAACAGGGGACCGTATCTCCACCAAAGATGAATTTCAGCAGTTCCGCATCGCGGGGCATGCGCATATCGAAAAGGGGCGAGAGTAAATGATGACAAAAAAAATAAGCCGCAGCCTCTTCGCGCTCCTCATTGCGGGTGCTGTCTCGGCGGCAGCATCGGCAGAGCAGAGTGGACAGCCGACGAGTCTCGATGCGGACACGCTTACCTATGACACGCGGACAGGCGTCGTGACGGCTGAGACCAATGTCGTTATGGTACAGGGTAATGCACGTGTCGCGGGGCAGCGCGCCACCTACAATACCAAGACCGAGGAGGGAACCATCGAGGGCGGGGTCGTCGCCACACGCGAGGACATGCGTCTTACCTGTGACCGTCTTTTTGCGCAGAGCAGGCAACACTGGCAGGCGAGCGGCAATGTCAATATGTCACAGGCAGGGCGTACATTTACAGGCGCAAAGGCAGATTATTTCCCAGAACAAAACGACTACATCCTCGCGGAGACAGGCGGAACCATTACAAGCCCCGATGGAACACTTTCTGCGGATCGGCTTGAAGGGTGGCTCAAAGAGGAACACTATATTGGTACCGGGAATACCCACATCCTCAGTCCGCCCCGTGATATTGAGGGCGGCGGCGACCGCATGGACTACTTTGGAGGGGAGCCGCGCAGGCGTGTCGTCCTCACCGGGCATGCGTGGGTACTGCAGGGGAACAACATGGCACGCGGCAATCGGATGACCGTTTATCTTGCGGACGACGGCACGCCCGTGACGGAGTGAGGGAGGCCTTATCTTGCAGCTCGAATCCCGCAGTCTCGTCAAGAAATTTGGCAGCCGTATTGTCGTTGACCACATCTCTGTCTGTGTCAAAAAAGGTGAGATCGTAGGTCTCCTTGGCCCCAATGGTGCAGGCAAAACAACGACATTCTATATGATTGTCGGTCTTGAGCAGCCGACACACGGCGATGTTTACCTGTCCGATATACGCATCACAGACTATCCCATGTACAGACGCGCAGAGCTTGGCATCAGCTATCTTACACAGGAGCCATCCATCTTTCGCAAACTCACCGTAACAGAAAATATCGCAGCCATCCTCGAGACGACGAAACTCTCCAAAGGAGAGCAGCGCCATAAACTGGACGGCCTTCTAGAGGAGTTCCACATTGGACATGTGCGCGACCGCCGCGGTACAGAGCTGTCGGGCGGAGAGCGTCGTCGCGTCGAGATTGCCCGCTGTCTTGCACTCGAACCGCAGTTCATTCTGCTCGATGAACCGTTTGCGGGGGTTGACCCACTGGCCGTTGCGGACATCCAGGAAATCATCCAGTACCTCAGGCAGCGCGGTATGGGCATCCTCATCACAGACCACAACGTTCGTGAGACACTGCATATTGTCGATCGCGTATATCTCCTCAGCGAAGGGAAACTCCTCATTGAAGGCAGCAGCAAAACGATCGCCGAAAGTCCTCTCGCACGGAAATTTTATCTTGGAGAGAATTTCAGTCTTTAATCTTGGATGTTCCATTGTAAAAAACAGTTGAAGCATTTGCCTAATATTAGGGAAAATATATTTTCTGCTGAAAATATATTAGGTGATAATTTAAGTTATTGATTCATTTTGACGATATATTTTTCAAAGCAGTGAAAACCGCTGTGTTAGGGCGGTCAATTACGCAAAAAAATTATAGAATTTTAGGGAGGCATCTTTATGGCGATGGTGGTTAAAAACAATATGGAGGCGGTGAATACCCTCAACACGCTCAACCGGAATCAGAGCGCGCTGGCGCAAAGCCTTCAGAAAGTTTCTTCCGGCATGAAGATCAACCACGCCGGGGATGATCCGTCGGGTCTTGCGATCTCAGAGCGTATGCGTGTTCAGATGCGTTCGCTTGACCAGGATCACGAAAATACGGTCAATGGCAATGCGATGATGCGCACCGCGGAGGGTGCCGTACAGTCGACGATTGAAGTATTGCGGACACTCAAGGAAAAAGCCATCAACGCGGCCAACGATACGAACACGGATGAGGATCGCGCCATCATTCAGAAGGAAGTCGATCGTCTGATCGATCAGATTGATGAGAACGCGCTTACGACGTATAATGGCAAGTATCTGGTGGATGGGTCGCATAATACACGAGTGACTGGGCCAATGCCAACTCCTCCTACCCCTCCGGAAGGGACTTATACAAGCCTGACCAACTATAAACTCTCAACAGATACCACACTGACAGCGCGCTATACGAATCTTCAAGATCGTAATGGGCAGAGCCTAGGCATTCAACCGACCGATACGCTCACGATTTCGTGGACGCGCAATGGGGTCACTTATACAGGTGAGTTTTCACCGCTTGGTAATATAAACATCACCAACTCGATTGGTGCTGCTACCGACAATATGATTGGCGCATATAGCGCAGATCGCGAAATCGGTGTCGATGCAAGCGGTACGACAGTTTATACAGTCAATGGAGAACGAGCTCTTACCATGAAGGCGAGTCGGCCGGGGGTGGATGGTCAGATCGCCGGAATGACCTTCTCGATTACAGACAAATCGGGAAAACCACGCCTTTCAGCAAATGCGGTGCTTGATTCGTTTAGGGAGAGCGTGCGTGCGCAGAATCCATCTCCTGATAATGGTCTTGTACTCCACACCGGTACGCGCGCAAATCAGTCCGTCAAGGTTGGACTTACGGATATGCGTGCAGCGGCACTTGGTCTGCAGTCCTCGGATGGCAATGGATGGGATCATTCTGCAATAACGCAGCATCCACCGGCAGTAACAAGTGTTGTCGGTGGAGGACCGAAACTTTCGGTGCTGACACAGGCGTCTGCCAATGCTGCCATCAATGTCATTGAGAGCGCACTGCAAAAGGCGACGGATCAGATTGTGGCTATTGGTGCAGTACAGACCCGTCTGCACTACACGGGCAACAACCTCACAACGGCGTCCGAGAATGTACAGGCGTCGGAGTCGACCATCCGTGATGCGGATATGGCGAAGGAGATGACCTCATATACCAAGCACAATGTGCTGACACAGGCGGCGCAGTCGATGCTCGCGCAGGCGAATCAGAACTCCAGTATGGTTCTGAGCCTGCTTCAGTAAGGGAAACGGATTTCCCCAACGGTCGTGCGGCTGTTGGGGTTTTCTTGTCTTTATGTGTTACTTATGCTATGATACGACGTAAAAGATTCGATATATCCATGCGAATGTATGATAAAGAGGAGAGAAAAGTATGAGTCAGTATCGAACACGCAGCTTGGCGAGGCAGGTGCGCTATGCACTCGTGGCAGGGCTTGCCGGTGCATTTTTAATTCCTCAGGCGGTCTATGCAGGTCCCGTCGGGGAAACGGTCGTACAGGGCGGCGCAAGCGTTGGACGCCCTACGTCAACGAATACAGTTATTACTTCAACGACAGCAAATAATGTCATTACATGGCGCGATTACTCTGTCAATGCCGGTGAATCCGTCAACTATGATACGAAGAATTATCTAAATCTCGTGACGGGGGGGAATACGTACGCCAT
>CALIBA010000283.1 GCA_938045435.1 uncultured Selenomonas sp. | reverse complement strand
CAGCACATTGCTCAACCCTCAAGATTCAGCACGATGAGCTTTTCCTCGGTGAGTTCGCGGATGGCATATGCCGGCCCCTCGCGACCGATGCCACTGTCCTTGACCCCGCCGTAGGGCATATTGTCCATACGGAAGGTTGCCCCGTCGCCGATGATCACGCCGCCGACCTCCAGATGCTCGGCGCAGTAGTTTGCAATGGCAATCGAGCGAGTAAAGACGCCCGCTTGAAGCCCATAGCGTGTATCATTGACGGCACGGACGGCATCCTCGATGGTATCGTAGGGGATGATGCTGAATACAGGCGCAAAGACTTCCGCAGAGACGACTTTCATCGCAGGCGTAACATCTGTGAGGACCGTTGGCTCATAAAATGCGCCCGTCCGCTTGCCGCCCGTCAGAATCCGCGCACCTGCATCCACAGCTTCACGCACCCATGCTTCGATGCGCTCCGCCTCCTGCATAGAGATCATCGGGCCGATCTGCGTGTATACATCCATGAGATCACCGCGGCGGAAATTCTTTGCCGCCGCGACCGCTGCCGCAGAGAACTCCTCATAAATCGCGCGTGCGACATAGACGCGCTGGCAGGAGATGCAGACCTGTCCCGCATTGATGAATGCATGGCGTGCGCAGTGTTCTGCGACCCAGAGCACATCCTCAACATCGTCATGCACGATGTTGGCAGAATTAGAGCCAAGCTCCAAGGAAATGCGGCGAAAGCCCACCGCCTCATGAAGCGCTTTGCCAACGGGAACGCTGCCCGTAAAGGAAAACATGCGGATGCGCTCATCTGCCGTGAGGAGCGCACCCACCGCACTGCCTGCACCAAAGACGAGGTTCAGGCAGCCGGCGGGCAGTCCCGCCTCCATAAACACCTCACAGAGCAGAGATGCTGTGAGCGGCGTTGCCGAAGCGGGCTTATAGACCACTGTGTTGCCCGCAGCGAGTGCCGGGCCAATCTTGTGCGCAGCGAGATTCACAGGGAAATTAAATGGTGTGATGGCACAGACGACGCCGAGCGGCCGGCGCACTGTGAACGCAACGCGGCGTTCGCAGCCGGGGGCACCCGCAAGGGGCACCATCTCACCATGCAGACGCTTCGCCTCCTCTGCCGAGAGAATCAGCGTTTGATAGGCGCGGTCAATCTCGCCGCGTGCATCGCGGATGGGCTTGCCTGCCTCCTTGAGGAGCGCCTGTGCAAACACCTCGCGCCGCTCCCGCATCAGATTTGCCGCCCGCAGGATGATTTCATAGCGCTCATAGGGGCTGAGACGCACCTTATAAAAAGCGCGCTCTGCCGCATCTATTGCGGCGCGTATCTGCGCTGTGCCCGCTGTCCAAACTTCAGCGATGACCTCGCCCGTCGCCTTGTCGTAAACGGGCAGCGTTCCCTCTCCTTCCCTGCGCACGCCGTCAATCAGCATTTGAATCTGCTCCATTGCAATGTCCCCCTCCAAAATGCCGCGTAAATCATACGGCCGCTCAGCATTTAAGGCAAAGCCGTACATCCCTTTTTATGCCAGTACGCGCGCCAGACGCACGAGTTCTGGATCAAGAGTTTTTTTGTTGTTGACTGCCTCAAAGAGGTTCACGCTTACGACTTGCCCCTCGTTGAAGCTAAAGACGACATCACTTACACCCGAGATGATGGCAAGTGCCGCCTTTTCCCCGAGCATAGATGCCTTGATGCGGTCCTCTACCGTCGGTGAGCCGCCGCGCTGAATGTGCCCCAGCACCGAAACGCGCGTATCTATGTCGGTCTTTTCGCCAATGATCCTGCCGATTTCAACGCCAGACCCCGCTCCCTCAGCGACCACGATGATACTGTACCGCTTGCCGCGCTCGTACATCGCTTTCAGCTCTTGACTGACATCCTCCAGATCAAATGTGACCTCTGGCACGAGAATGTACTCCGCACCGCCGGCAATCCCTGACATCATCGCGAGCCACCCCGAATGGCGACCCATCACCTCGACGATGATGATGCGTCGGTGCGCCGAAGCCGTATCGCGGAGCTTATTAATTGCATCCACAATCGTATTGCACGCCGTGTCACAGCCAATCGTGTAATCCATGCCCCAGACATCATTGTCAATCGTCCCCGGCAGCCCCACGATAGGCATACCTGTTTCCTTACTGAGGAGCGATCCGCCCGTAAGAGAACCGTCGCCGCCGATGATGACAAGCCCCTCGATCCCATGCTTGCGCAGGTTCTCAAAGGCGGCTTTGCGCCCTTCAGGCGTCATGAACGACTTGCTGCGCGCCGTGCCTAGAAACGTTCCGCCACGCTGGATGAGGTCGCTGACACTGCGCGTTGTGAGCTGCTCTATATCATCGTGCACCATGCCGCTGTAACCGTTGTGGATGCCGTAGACATCAACGCCTTCATAGATTGCTGTGCGCACAACTGCACGCGCCGCCGCATTCATGCCCGGACTGTCCCCGCCCGAGGTAACGACTGCAATAGCCTTCTTTAGCATAAAACAACCCCCGTCCCATACCCTAAATATCCCTTGTGGTTTTGTGGTAATGATCTGTTTTTTATATTCTACGAAAGCATACATCAAAAGTAAAGGCTTTCGTGGAAAATAATAGCATGCATCGTTTCTGCAATCTGCTTGAAAAGGATTTCCATAATAAATAAAGGCGTCCTGCAAAATAAATTTCAAACCACTTTATAAAAAACATAAAAAAGGGGGTTGACGAAAGAGGAATGGAGTGCTATATTAAGACAGTCGCGCCGATGCGAGCCGCACGGGAGTGAAAAGCTCCCCGAGAGGCAGAATCGGCGCAGGATGTACCCTGAAAACTACACAATGCAAAACATGTTAGATTATAGGATCTAACAAGCCAGATGCAACATCGTTGATGTCAGTCAACGA
>CALIBA010000282.1 GCA_938045435.1 uncultured Selenomonas sp. | reverse complement strand
GAATGTCGATGGTGCACTTGTCGGCGGCGCAGCACTCAAGGCAAAGGATTTCTCTGCCATCGTCAATTTCTGATGTTCATTACAGATCCATAAAGACACTCGGGTGGCGCGGATTTTTCGCTTGGCGGAAATGAAGCGCCACCATGAGCATGAGTGAAAAACTCTTAGAAAGAATGAAATATTATGGCAAAACTTAAAAATGCACCCGTTGCCCTCATCATCATGGATGGATTTGGCGATGGCGATCCAAACGATCTCAAGTACAACGCGATTGCGATGGCAAAGACGCCGATCATCGACGGGCTGCTCAAACAGTATAAACACAACGAAATCAATGCCTCCGGTGAATACGTCGGGTTGCCGGACGGGCAGATGGGTAACTCAGAGGTCGGTCACACAAACATCGGTGCCGGCCGCATCGTTTACCAGCAGCTCACGCGTATCACGCGCGACATTAGGAACGGCGATTTCTTTAAGAACGATGCGCTGCTTCAGATTGTGCGCGGCGTTAAGGCGCACGGCGGAGCTCTGCACATCATGGGACTCGTCTCCCCGGGCGGCGTGCATAGCCACGACGATCACCTCTTTGCGACAATTGAACTTGCAAAGCGTGAGGGACTGACAGAGGTCTGGATTCATGCGTTTCTCGATGGGCGTGATGTACCGCCCAAGAGCGCACAGGAGTATCTTGAAACCGTTGAGAAAAAGGCCGCCGAGATTGGTGTCGGCAAGATTGCGACCGTCAGCGGACGCTACTATGCCATGGATCGTGACCATCGCTGGGAGCGTGAGCAGCTTGCCTATGAGGCAATCGCGCACGCAAAGGCAAAGACTGTGGCAAAATCGGCAGTCGCAGGGCTGCTTGCCTCCTATGCAGATACGAGCGAGAAGCCCGAGGGCGTGACAGATGAGTTTGTCGTGCCGTTTGTGGTCGAAGGGTATCCCGGCATGAAGAACGGCGACGGTGCCATTTTCTATAACTTCCGTCCCGACCGTGCACGCCAGCTTACGCATGCATTCGTCGATGAAAAATTTGATGGATTCCCGCGTGATGAGTCGCTGAAGATTCCCTTTGCCACATTCTCCCAGTATGAAGCCGGCATGAATGCACTCGTGGCGTTCCCACCGGAGGAGATTGATAATACATTCGGGCAGTATGTCCACGATCTCGGCTACACGCAGCTGCGCATCGCCGAGACGGAGAAATACGCCCATGTCACGTTCTTCCTGAATGGCGGCATTGAGGAGCCGTATGGCGGAGAGGATCGGATTCTCGTACATTCGCCAAAGGTGGCGACCTATGATCTTAAGCCCGAGATGAGTGCAATCGAGGTCACGGATAAGGTTGTCGAGGCGATTCATTCGCGTAAGTACGACTTCATCATCCTCAACTATGCGAACTGCGACATGGTCGGACATACAGGGGTCGTACCTGCCGTTGTAAAGGCGGTCGAAACCGTCGATACCTGCGTCGGACGCTTTGTTGATGCCATTCGTGAGGTCGGCGGCGAGGTCTGCATCACGGCGGATCATGGCAATGCGGATAAGATGTGGGACTATGAGACAAATCAGCCCTTCACGAAGCATACGACGAACCCCGTGCCGTTCATCGTTGTCTCCGACCGCGTGAAGGAAGTGCATACAGGGGCGCTCTGCGATATTGCGCCGACGCTTCTGACGCTTGCAGGGCTTCCGATTCCGAAGGAGATGACAGGAAAGCCGCTTATCACATTGAAGTAAGAATGTCTAAATAAAAGGGTAAAATGGGACTGCTGCATGGGGATGCGTTCTGTGAAATCTTTCGACAATGCAGCAGTTCCGTTCTTGCGTAGATGGAAAATATCTTTTGTAAACAGTGGAGGAAATGTGATGACAGCAAAGATCATCAAAGCAGATGCCGACACTGTAACGCTTGGTTATGAAGATGGTTCATTTGAGGATGTGCCGCGTACAGAGCTGCCATTTGGACCCGAGGTGGTTAAAGTGGGGACCGTACTGGATGTTTACCAAAATGGCGAACAAAGGATGTATACCGTTTCCAAAAGTGCCGGCGAAGCAAAGGGAAAGCGCAAGGTGAATAAGTTGGCATACGTTCTTTGTGCAATCCTCGTGGGTGGTCTTGGCATTCATAAATTCCTCGCAGGGCGGTGGGTTCTTGGCATTGTTTATATCCTGTTCTGCTGGACATTCATCCCTGCACTTGTCGCTTTGATTGAGGGGATTATGGCAGCGATGAAAAATGCGGACGAGCAGGGCAATATAGAAGTGTAATGTTTAGTAGTGTTTATTTAGAAAATTTACGCATCTGTCTTGACAATACGGAGAAAGAATGGTACTCTTTTATCATGTTTTTATAAAAACTTCATATGGATTGGATTAGGTGTCCAAAGACTTAATAGAGAATTCGGTCAATGCCGGAGCGGTCCCGCCACTGTAACAGCGAGTGTGTCTGCAAGATGCCACTGGGGAAGCCCCCTGGGAAGGCGCAGATGTACGATGAACTGGAGCCAGGAGAACTGCCTAATTGACAATCGCCGTTTGACCCGCGCGTGATGGGGAGGGGATTTTGCTGTAATCGTGTGCAATATTCCCGGCAAGAGCCGGGTTTTTAAGTTATGAGCAGTAGCCCCCTCCCGTTTTTGCGGGTGGGGGTTTTAATTTATTTTCATCATGCTTCTCCTTACAGTGCAGCGTTCCGGAGGAGAACGATGATGCAGAGAGAAAGGTGATTCAAGGGGTATGAAAAGAGAGAAGAAGTGGACATTGGCGATGCTTGCGGCATTTGCCGGAATGAGTTTTGCAGGAACGGGATATGCCGCAGACCAGACTGAGGCGCATGCACTGGCCGATACTGTTGTGACGGCACAGCGCCGAGAAAAACGCGATCTTGACACACCTGCGACGACCACGATCATCACAGCAAAAGAGATCGAGAAGGCAGGATACCGCAATGTATTCGAGGCCATCGACCAGCAGATCGGCTCAACGAGCACATCTTACGGGGAGGCGGGGCAGGACTTCGGCTTTGCAGCAGGGCGTATTGTCCTGCGCGGCTATGACCGCGGCACTCTCGTTATGGTGAACGGTGTGCCGATGAATCTCAAGAACTACCCGAGCACGGAGAACATTCCGGCAAACATGGTCGAGCGCATCGAAATTGTCAAGGGCGCGGCATCGACGCTTTACGGTGCTGAGGCGATGGGTGGTGTTGTCAATGTGATTCTAAAGAAGCCGCAGGCGGGAGAATCTGAGTTCAAACTCAGCCAGACGGTCGGAAATTATTTCAAAAAAAGCGAGGCAACCTATCTGGGCGACCGTATCATCGTCGATGTGAGCCGTGAGTGGTCGAAGGATATTCCGCACTCCAATGGGTTCGGCATCAACAAGATTTCGTGGGTGGACTGGTGGGTCGGCAAGGGAAAGAAAAGCCGTGTCGGTGTAGCGGCGCAGCTGACGGATGAACTGTCTCTCAATTATAACTATATGGAGGGAGATATTACACGCGGCGGGCTTCGCTATAAGAAGAACAGAGCCGGCACAGACCTTATCCCCATGGGAACGAAATACAACTACCGCTATAATGATCTTCGCCATACGGCAAGTCTCGTCTATCAGGGCAAGGAGAACGGCATTCATGCTGTTCTTGGCTACAATTACCGTAAGGTTGATGGATATGACTATCTTGCGCACAAGAAGAATGACGGCAATGCGACGATGGATGGACAGATCCTTGATGTACAGAAGAATTGGAAGTTTGGAAAAGACTCTCTAGTGGTTGGCTATTCTTATCAGCGCGAGGCAATTGATACACCGGCAAAGCAGCGCACCGCCGTCCGCACCGGAAACTCTCTGTATGCCTCTTACAGCAAGCAGTTTACACCTAAGTTTAACTTTACGCTCGGCCTGCGCGGCGAGTTCATCAATGATCCGGAGGAGGATCAGCGGGTCTTTATGCCGCAGTTCCAGACGAACTATCAGTTTGACCGCAATACAGCATGGTACATCAACATCGGCAAAGCGTTCCAGATGCCGACGGTAGATGACAGTTTCCGTTATACGAATTTTAATCCGACCGGATTAAAGCCGGAGAGCGGCTGGACCTATGAGACTGGTGTCAAGATACGACGTGGCAGCACTGCATGGAAGGCGGCCCTCTATCATATGGATATGAAGAATAAAATCGGATGGCGATATAATGCGCCGACGGATGAACATTATGCAGTCAATACAGGACAGTTCCGCAACACAGGATTTGAACTTGAGTATATGAAACGCTTTAATGATATGTGGCGCCTGACACTCGGCGGCTCCGTATCCAATCCGGAAGTGCAGAATCCGGAAGGAACGGACAAAGCGTGGGTGCAGGATGCGGCGCGCCTCCAAGGACTTGTGCGTCTGGATTACCGGATGGCGAAGTGGCAGGGCAATCTCAATCTCAAATATCTTGGCGATCGTGAATACACTGCCCAACGGTACGGCGCTGCGCAGGATGTGCCCGATAAGATTCAGCTCAATATGAATATGATCTATACGGCGGGTAAAGATGATGTGGTCTCGCTCGGCATCTACAATCTGCTGGATCGCGAAAACTACTCCAACCGTTATGGAAATCTCGACCTCGGGCGCAACTTTCGCCTGACCTATACGCATGCGTTCTAATGTACAGCTCTGTACGCTTTTGCTGCTCCTCCTTGCAGCCGGTATTCTCTCTGGCTGTGCGGGGGAGCGGCAGAATGCGGCAGAGCCATCTGTGTTTTATCGCGGAACGGATGGCATGGGGGTGGAGGTCGTCCTGCGGGAAAAGCCGCAGCGTGTCGTCTCACTTGGTCTC
>CALIBA010000281.1 GCA_938045435.1 uncultured Selenomonas sp. | reverse complement strand
ATGATCGGCGACATCCTGCTCGCCGCCATCCGCAGCGTTCCCGCCGAGGAGAGCGCGTGCGAATGCCGCAGCCTGCGCAAGGAGACACTACTGAAGGACGTCTATAATGCAGTGTCGGATAAAGGTTGATAGGAATATAGCATCGTTTGTGAGACAGCGTTTCGCTGTCTTTTTTATTTGCTTAGGGAACCGCTGGTAAAATAACGCCCTGTTTTCACAAATGCTGTGGGATACCCAACACACGCACATCGTAGACATATAAAAACTTGTGATTTTTCTGAATAAACACTGGAAAAATGAAAATGACATGATATAATAACAATATTAGAATGATAGGAAATCTCATTCTAAATAAGAGGATGAAGAATTGTATCAAGGAAGGATGGATGGTCTTTTGTGAGGAGAAAAACAAAGTCGGCGCTGACCTGTGCTGTCCTGCTGCATCTCATGATACCGTACAGTACGGTGTACGCACATGAGGGAACGCATCAGGAGGGCGCATATACAACCCGTGATATACAGGTGGAGACAGATGCGGCGAAGGAGGAGGCAAAGTACGAATCGCAGTCCACGACCATCATCACGGCGGAGGATATTGCAAAGAAACAGGCAAAGTCCGTCGAGGACATTATCTTTGACGAGACGGGCATGACGCGCAACATTGACGCAATGGGGCGCGTGACGCTCTCTATTCGCGGCGCAGAACCGCGTCATACACTCATCCTGATCGACGGTCAGCCCGTCATGGGTGACCTCTCGAAATACGCGGGTGCGGGCGATGAACTGCAGCGACTTGGGACGGAGAACGTCGCACGCATTGAGATCATTCGCGGGGCGGCGAGTGCGAAGTATGGTGCGGATGCCATCGGCGGCGTCGTCAATGTCATCACGAAGGAGGCGGCAAAGAAAGCGGGACTGCAGCTGAATCTCGAGGGGCGGCGCACAAAGGGAGACAGCGATGTATTTCCATACGCGAACTTCTTCCTGCGAGCGGACTCTGGTCAGGTCGGAAAGTTTCGTGTTGCGGCGTACGGCGGTAAGCGCGACATTATGCCGATCTACAGCCAGAGGAGTTTTGACGTTGGCGGGGGCGGGACGATTCGAAATTCTCTCCGCTACTATGGCGACCTCAAGAACATCGGCATGACTGCCGCCTATGACATCGCGAAGGATCACAGTCTGTCGTTCAGCCTCGATCATGTAAACGAGGATATGAAGCGATATGTCAAGCGTTCATCATCAGCACCTGTTCAGAATTTCAAGCGGCAGGTTGACCGTGACAATTACCGCCTTTCCTATGCGGGGCGCGGCGGCACTTCGGACTGGAAGGTCGATCTTGACTATACAAAGATGAATGAGGATGATATTACCCTTACCTCGCGTTATGAGTACTCAAAGTATGAAGGAAATCATCGGCTTGACTATGTCGACGATGTTATGCACAGGCAGTGGAGTATCAAAGCGTCGGCAAATACGCAGGTGAGCGACAATCACCTTCTTTTCTACGGTGTCGGCTTCACGCAGGAAAAGGGGGAGGGCAGCCGCCTCAAGAATGCGCCGAACACCTACACGCATATCATCAATCCCTGGGACTATGAGAAGAATCTTTGGACAAAACCCGGTGAAAAAGCGCCCCTGTCTCTTGTCCATGATTATGCGATGACACGCAATTCAGCGGGTGTTCCGAAGTACGACAGTGATTATGAACGATATGGATATAAGGATGAAAACGGCAAAGTAGTTTTGCCTCCGTTTACCTATGAGGATTTCCAAAAATACCCGGATATTGTTGTTCCCCCGGAGATTGAGGCGAAACGCGAGGCGTTTGCCGAACAGCTTAAGGCAGACCCACGAAACCTAAAATATCTCGTTAATCCGGATGCAAGCGCGCGCTCAATTATGAGATTCTATTATGAAGAGTGGTTGGGGCGCCACTTGCGTTGGCACGGAAAAACATTCATGGAGGAATTTGCAAACCGTCAGAATCAGCAGACCATCGGCACGGCGGAGATCAAGAAGCAGCATGTCTTTGTGCAGGATACATGGCAGGTCAGCAAGGATACCATTCTCTCTCCGATTCTGCGCGTGGACAACAGCAATCTTTTCAGCACGCACGCGACCTTTAATATCGGCATGACGCACAACATCGGCGGGAAGTCGAACCGTCGCTTCAAGGCGAATCTTGGCACGGGATACACTGAGCCGGGCATGGGTGAGCTCTACTACAACTGGGAGATGTATGCGGGCGCACCGATAGCACTGGATCGCGCACGTCTCGGCTATTACTGGGTCGGCAACCCCGATCTGAAACCGGAGAAATCCATGAACTTTGACATCGGTCTTGAGGGGGAGAGCAAGGACGGCAGGGACAGCTTCCGTCTGAATGCCTTCCACAATCGTATCAAGGACTATATGACGACGTACTTTACGGGCTATCTGATGGACTTCCATCCCGAACTTTCAGCGGATGGAAAATGGTTTGCGCCTCCTGATATGATCTACAGCTTTAAGAACATCGGGCGGGCGGAGATCACGGGAATCGAGGTGGAGTACAATCATCGCTTTGACCGCCACTGGTCAACGAAGCTCGGCTACACCTACCTCCATGCGATCAACAAGAGCGACCCAATGATGCCGCGCCGTTTGCTCGACCGCCCGCAGCACAAGCTCGACCTTGGCGTTACATACGAGAACGCGGGCTGGCGCGCAACGCTCTGGGGCAACTACTACCTCAATATGCTCGACAGCAACAGCATTGCGAATAACGGCAACTACTATGACTGGGACGGTGAGAAGTGGCACTATAACTTCCACGAGGGTGGCACGCAGACCTACGAGAAGAAATCGTTCGGCATCTGGAACTTCATCCTGCAAAAGAATCTCGGCAAGGATTCGAGCGCCTATATCGGCGTGGACAACATCCTGAACCACCGCGACGACGACCGCGCCTTCCAAGAGCGGATGTATCGTCTCGGGGTCAATCTGAAGTTTGGCGCAGACAGTGAGACACGGGAGCTGACGCCCGAGGAGCGTGCGGCGCGTACGGAGGCGAATAACGCCCTGTTGGAAAAGAAGGCACGCTTTATCATCCCGCCGTTTGACATGGAGAAGGAAATCGGCATGCGTGTGATCGGCGACTACCGCTGGCGGTGGAACAGCTTTACGGGGAAGGTGAAGCCGTCCGAGATGCGTGTGACCGCGACGGCGAGCGTCGGCAGCGCGTACAAGAACTATCTCGAAAAGGCGGAGCACGGATTCGAGCAGCGTCTGCGCGCGGGTGTAGATGCGCGGCTTGATGAGCATACGAACATTACAATCCTTGGTAGTCTTGCGAGTACGGCGGGTGTCGATACAGAGACGGATGCGGCGCAGTCAAAGGGACTGAACCATGCACGCCTCGATACGGCGGATGTGACGCACCATGCGAAGGGCTGGGACTTCTCCCTCGGGCGGCTGACTGAACCCCTCGGCGTTACGGGCTACTACTTCGGCAAGGAGTACGACGGCGGGCGCGCCGTCTGGACGGGAAAGCGCACACAGGTGCGTCTCGGCTACGGCGACTTCCGCCACTCGACCGGAATTGCAGACTCAGCTTATACGCACGCGACGACACAGATCTTCCTGCGCCCGGCAACGCGGGAGGAATGGCTCGGATACAAGTCGCTCTATCCCGGCGGCGGGATAAGATCCAGCGAGATTCCCAATACGCCGGACTATGCCTCTATGATCAAGGACACACCAGGCTTTGAAGGCCTGTATCAGCGGCTTGCCAAAGCAGAAAGTCTCGCGGAGGAGAAGAAAATCATCGACGAATATATGGATGTAATTCGTCGGGATAATCCTGCCGCTTACGAGAAGCTCAATCAGCGTCTCTTCTCTAGCGAACAGGAGCTTTCGCATGATGATTATGTCTGGTACCGTACGACGGTTCGGGATGAAGACGGCAACATCGTGGGGCAGTACCTCACGCAGCCCACGGGGAAAGTTTATCGTACACTGCATCCGCAAACAGCAATTCCGTATGAGGATCGCTTCAATCGGGCAAAGATGGAGAGCTTTGCCCGCGCCGCATGGGAAAATGCCGAACCCCGGATGGAAATGGGCAGGACGAAGACAGACTATATTCGTGGTTGGGTACTTCATAAAGACGGAGAATATACCTTTACGGTTGATTTTTATGGCTATGGCGTTTATAACGGCAAAGAAACCATGGTGGAGTCAGATCGATCCAGTATGTGGGGGCGTGGGTATGGTGTACCGTTGAGCAGCCTAAAGCCCGGCGATTTTACCCCCATGACAAAGGAGGAGGCGAAAAAGCGCACCATTCAATCGGTCTGGGGTAAGAGCCATTATCGACGCGTATATGGAATGCAGTCGCTTGGCGAGGGCTTTTCCACAATTGATGATGGACTTGTTACGGCAGGCGATAAAAGCGTATCTAAGCTCGCCCAGAGCCTTATCGGAAATCTGGGTGATGATGATGTATGGAGTCCGGAGAAAGGGAGTACGATGCCGCTGCACTTTCTGGGAAAGGAAGGCTATATCGTCCGCCAGCTTGGTACCGTGCTCGAGCAGGATCGCATCCCCGCCATCAAGCAGGCGGCATATATGCAGGTGCGCCATGAGATTACGCCGAATCTCGGCATCGGGGCGTTCTATCTGCGCGCGCTCGGCGGCAATACGCATACTTTCCGCGCGGCGAACGGCACGGGGAACGATGTCGATACGTTCGACACACTTGCGAATGTCATCGGTGTCGGTGCGCGCTATCGGCTCACGAAGAATGCCGCGCTCTCCTTTGACTACGGTGCGAACTACAGCGATTTCGGACGCTATATGAACGGGCACACGCGCTATGAGCATAAGGCGGGTACGTCGGACTTCACCATCAAGGGACGCGAGCGCGGTACTACGCCGACGTTCTGGGTCATGCGCCTCGATGTCGGGCAGGCGGATATGGATGTCGCGGGCAGCTGGAACGCCTTCATCGACTACAAGCGCTTCGAGCACGGTTCGTTCTTCGGCGGCAACGGGACGGAGTCTCTGCCCGACCGCTACCTCGACGGCATCAAGAGCTTCACCATCGGCGCGGGCTATGTCCCCGTGCAGAACCTCATGGTCGAGGCGTTCTACACGTTCGGTGCGAAGGGCATCGGCTCGCGCGATACCCTCTACGGGCCGGAGAAGTTCCGCCTCGGCGATTATGCACGTCTACAGCTGACGTATCGGTTCTAGCCGCAGCGCATCATTTCCTATATCGAAAAGGCATCCATTCATTATCGCGAAGAACCCCCGCTCTGGCAGTTCCAAAGCGGGGGTTCTTGTTTTGCAATTTAGTTTTCTGCTGCCTCATATCCCACCATAAGTGCCTGCATATTCGCGTCGATGGTGTTTGGCGGAACGCGGCGGGCGACCGCTTGTTTGACTGCCTCAAGCGGGACGATGCCAGAGACGTGCGTGATTGCGCCGAGGGCGACGATGTTGGCAAAGAGCGCCTTGCCGATGCGCTCAATGGCAAGTGTGGTGATGGGAATTGAGACAACATGTGCCGCCCGCGGCACGTTTGGGACAAGTTCGCTGTCGATGATGAGGATACCGTGCTCTGGGGCGAGGTCGCCCGCGTACTTGTCTGCCGCCGCCTGCGTCATAGCGAGCACGATGTCGGGGTGTTCAACGTGCGGATGATAGATGACCGCATCGCTCACGATGACCTCGGCGCGGGAGGCGCCGCCGCGCGCCTCTGGGCCGTAGGACTGCGACTGTGCAACGGTCATGCCGCAGGCGGCCGCTGCCTCGGCGAAGATGATGGCGGCGGTGATGACGCCCTGTCCGCCCGAACCTGAAAGGCGAAGTTCCTTCTGCATATCATAGCCCTCCCGCGCGGCGCTGAATCTCGGCGTTCGCCATGCCATATTCCTCGCCCGCGCATTCATAAAGCAGACCGATCGGGAATTTCTCGGGGGTACGATTCTCGGGTGGGAGCTTGTCCCACGCATTTTTCATCACAGCAGCATCGCGCATCCATGCGAGCATCTGGGCGGGGGATCCCATCTTGTTGCGCCGCCCGTAGGCAGTGGGGCACTGGACAATCGCCTCGATGAGGGAAAAGCCATGATTTTGAAGGCCGCCCGCAATCATCTGCGCCAGATGTTTGACGTGAAATGCCGTCGAGCGTGCGACATAGGTCGCACCCGCAGCCTCGGCGATGCGGCAGGCATCGAGCACGCGGTCAACGGTGCCATAGGGCGCTGTTGTGGTGGACTTGC
This sequence comes from uncultured Selenomonas sp., assembly GCA_938045435.1. Taxonomy (GTDB): domain Bacteria; phylum Bacillota; class Negativicutes; order Selenomonadales; family Selenomonadaceae; genus Centipeda. Next base: position 5,451 of record CALIBA010000281.1, on the reverse strand, counting down.
CCGTGGGGGTCGTCGGTGAGGTCTGTCCGCCCGTCATGCCGTAGATGTTGTTGTTAAAGAGGATGACCGTCAGATCGACGTTGCGCCGGCAGCCGTGCAGGAAGTGGTTGCCGCCGATGGCAGTGCAGTCGCCGTCACCGGTGATGACGATGACGTTCAGTTCAGGGCGTGCGAGCTTGATGCCCGTCGCAAATGGGATGGCGCGTCCATGCGCGGTATGTACCGTGTCAAAGTCCATATAGCCCGACCCGCGCGAGGAACAGCCAATGCCGGAGACGATGACCGTGTTGTCCTGCGTAAAGCCGTCAGCCGTTTCGATTGCCTCGGCGATACATTTCAGCGCGGTGCCGTTGCCGCAGCCGGGGCACCAGAGGTGAGGAAGATGGTCTTGGCGAAAGTACTGCTCATAGCTGCGGCTGATTTCTGCGTGTGCATTCATATCTGTGCTCATACCCCTGCCTCCTCGTTCATGCGCCGAATGTCCGCCGCAATTTCCTGCGGGGTGAAGTCCAGCATGTTGTATTTGAGGCACGGGCGGACAGGTGTGCCGTGTGCTGCACGCGTGATCTCATGTGTGAGCTGCCCATAGTTCAGCTCCGCGACGAGAATGCGCTGCACGCGGGCGGCAAGGCGTCCTATTGCTGCATCTGCAAACGGCCAAATGGTCTGAAGGCGCAGGAAACCCACGCGGATGCCGTCTGCACGTGCTGTGCGCACGGCTTCGTATGCGGTGCGTGCCGTGCCGCCGTAGCTGACGACGGCACAGTCGGCATCCTCCATGAACGCCTCCTCCGTGTGGATGATCTCCGCGCCGACGCGGTCGATCTTTTCGTGCAGGCGGCGCAGGAGCTGCTCGGTCACGAGGGGACTACCTGAGGGAAAGCCCGTTTCGTCGTGCAGCAGTCCTGTCACGTGGATGCGGAAGCCGTCGCCGAAGCGTGCCACATCGGGCACGAGATCTTCGCCCACGGCATACGGCTGATACCCCTCGGCGCGCGTTGTCTTTGGCAGACGGCGCGGATAGATGGAAAGCTCCTCTGGAGCAGGGAGCGTGACGTTTTCGCGCAGATGCCCCACGATTTCATCCGTGAGCAGGATGACGGGCGCGCGGAATCGCTCGGCATAGTTCACCGCCGTCACCGTCATATCGAATGCCTCGCGGACGCTCCACGGGGAGAGGACAATGATGGGATGGTCGCCATGTGTGCCCCAACGGGTCTGCATCACGTCGCCCTGTGCGGGAGCGGTTGGCTGCCCCGTGGAGGGGCCGACACGCTGGACGTTGACGAGGACGCAGGGGATCTCTGCACATGCCGCGTAGCCGATCAGCTCCTGCTTGAGCGAAAAACCTGGGCCGCTCGTCGCGTCCATCACCTTTGCCCCCGCGAGCGATGCGCCGAGGATGGCCCCCATCGCGCCAATTTCGTCTTCCATCTGAAGGAAGGTGCCGCCAATCTTTGGCAGCAAAGCTGCCATCTGCTCGGCGATCTCCGTGGACGGCGTAATGGGGTAGCCCGCGAAGAACGTCACTCCCGCAGCAATCGCGCCCTCGGCGATGGCCTCATTGCCCTGCATCAGTCGGGCACTCATTTTTTCTGTCTTCATTTGTTTTCCCTCCGCTCCACGAATATCGCAAAATCTGGGCAGCGCATTTCGCACTGGCCGCATGCAATGCAGTCATCGGGGCGGACGGGGGTAATCTTGCCGAGGAGGCTTACCTCGAGTACCTGTTTTGGACAGAACGCAGCGCAGATGCCGCAGCCCTTGCAGCGCCTCTCCTTGATATACAGCTCACCTTTCATCGCTCTCAACTCCCGTGGGATGCGGAAGAACATCCCTCATATACACACAGAGAAATATCACCAGTCACTCTTTATATCTATGCGTGGTTGTCATAAATGTAGAAAATAGTATAACAGAAAATACAGAAGAATACAACGTTGTGCAGCTGAAGAACGGAGTTATACTGTATACAGCACAGACCGTGCTTTTTTCATCAAAAGGGATTGACGTACGAGGCGCATCGTAGTAATCTACGGTCGTCTGCCCATATGGTCTATGGCCATTTGGCATCAGGGGGCAGTTCGGGGAGGGTTTTACTTGCAGTTTTATACGTACAGTTATATTGCGCAGCTGAGCCAGATGAGCCATGCCGCATGGTATACGATCTCGTTTCTGGTGCTTGCGGCGCTCTTTTTTGTCGGCGTCAAATATCTGCGCAATCGCCTTGTTTCGCGCTATCGTGACCTCGTCGTCATCCTTTTTCTCGCGGTCGCATTTCTAGGGGGGATTCAGTACAGCGATTACAACCGGATGAAAAACGACCGGGAGCAAACCTCACGGATGACCCTTTTCCTGCACAGCATCAGCGAGGACTTTGGCGTGCCCGTCGAATCTGTCCGAACAAACTCCACCTATCTAAAACAGGGAATGCTCGTCGATGTGCAGGGCGTTTTTTATGCGGTGACATTCAATGCCGACTTTACCTCTTTTACCTATGAGAGAACCCATCTCCTCAGCCGTGAGGTGAAGATTGTGGATAAGGAGGAATGACATGGTTATCTATTCACTCGTACTCGTCAAGCTCGCGCTCGGACTTTTATGCCTCATCCTCCAGATCAATCTGCTCGGCAAGGGCAACCTCGCGCCGAACTCCGCGACGGATCAGGTGCAGAACTACGTGCTCGGCGGCATCATCGGCGGCGTGATCTACAACAATGCCATCTCGATTCTGGATTTCCTGCTCGTGCTCATCGCGTGGACGATGCTCGTGCTGATTTTGAAATATCTCAAGGCGAACAGCGTCGTGGTCAAAGACTTCGTGGACGGCAAACCGACCATCCTGATTGAGCGCGGGAAACTCATCATGGATGAGTGTATGCGACACGGACTGCTCGCGCATGACATTACGCTGAAACTCCGCATGGCGGGCGTCTACTATGTGGGGGATGTGAAGCGTGCCGTGCTCGAACCGAACGGACAGCTCACCGTCATCCAGTACGGTGAACAGAACGCACGCTATCCGCTCATCCTCGACGGACAGGTGGACGAGGATGTTCTCGAACTGGTGGAAAAAGACCGCGTTTGGCTCAACGCCGAACTGCGCACGGCGGGCTGTGAGCTGAAGGATGTTTACATCGGTGAGTACAAAGACGGCGTGCTGATGGTTCATCTGTATGAGAAGACGTGAGAGCGGTGCGTGAAAAGACCCGACTGCTTTTAGCAGTCGGGAGATTTTTAATTACAGTATATCCAAGCATGTTCGGATAGAGATCTGCATCATCCAAGGACATGAAACAGAGATTCCAAACGATGATGTATATGGCGTATGGAATCTCCTCTGTGTTTTTAATAGAAACCGCAATCCCGCAGGATCAGTTGTTCAAGCAAATATTCAAAATCGCTCCCATGATTGGACTTGCTGAAACCGAATACTGCGGCGAATTTACCGGAACAAGCCCATTTTTGCTTTGTGATTCTGACAATCTATACTTCCAATCCCCATTCGTATAGACAAACTCCCATCCTTCCACATCGTACTCATAGCGACGCACACTCTTTGTACGCACATTGAACCGTTTATCACCACTCCAACGAATCGTATGTGTCATGACATAGACATCAGCACCCTGATTTGTTGCCGCATACACATCCTGCGCGTGTGCCTGCTTCACTGCAAAAACGTCGGGCACATCCCCCGCATCAAAAATCCCGCCAAGAGACAGGCAAGCTGCCAAACCACAGAGTACTACCGACTTCTTCATCACGGATTTCATAAACTTCTTCATTGTGATGTTCCTCCTATGAACTGAATACATAGTATTTACAGCATCACGACCCGATGAATTTCCGAAGGAGATCCATCTCGCCCCCGCGCGGGGCGTTCGGCACGGCGGACGGCGGCGTGTTCTGCTGCGCATTCTCCCGTGCCGCAAGGTGTGCATTCCGCGCCTCGTACTCTGCTTGATGCGCCTGCACCTCCCGTGCAATCTCCTCGATATCCCTGCCGTGTGCCGCATCAAACATCGGCTTTAAGAGGCTGTTTGCCATCATAACCGCACCATCAAGATGCTCCGCTACATCTTCCGCCGAGATTTTGTCCTGTGCGGCGGCATGTTGGATCCTCGCAACGACTTCCTGAACCACCTCATCGCCAGTCGGCAGATCTTTCTCGTACTTTTTCCCAAACATCGTCTTGTCTTCCTCTGTCTCGTTCGGTAAAGTTATTTTTGGCTTCTATAAAGGAGCACGGGTACAGTCATTGCAGATCTTTTACGCATCTTTTGGCCGTGTTGGTGTCTGGTTTGTTTCCTTGTCAAAACGAAAATCCCCCTTTGGAAAAGTCCCTCTCCCTCGCTCTTAACCAAACAGAGTATAAAATATCGTGACGTGATTAGATCACATATGGAAACGATTGCAAATACTTTATTTTTCCAACACCTTCACGGCACTTCCCTGACTTCGCAGCCACATATCAATACCACGGCCGTACACCTCAGCGGTAATGCGATAAACGCCCTCCTTCTCTGAAAGCATCTTTGCCGTGGGAAGGCGGTCGAGGACGGCTTCGACAGAAGTACCGCTGTACTCAAAGGTAACACGGCGCAGTTCACCTGCATACATGAACTGGATGCGTTTGCGGAACTCACCGTCACTGAATTTCCGGCTGTGAATCACGTGAAATTTTGCACCTGTCGGTTCAAAAGAAGCAATACGATCCATACGGAAGATGGTCGGGAAGTCTTTGCGTCCATCCGACATATAGGCGATAAGATAGAAATAATATTCGGAGAACATGACGGCGACGGGGTTCACCTTATGTATGCGCTCCGTACCATCCTGACGGCAATAGGAGATTCGTATGACGTGCTGCGCCGCCATATGCTGCGAGGGTTCCCAGATTGTTGAGAGGAGTTCCTTTCCGTGGCGAGGCGGCACATAGTGATGCTGCTCGCTGCGGATGATCTGCCCCACCTGTTTGCGGTCATCCAGTGCAGTCTGCCGCAAGAGCTTTTTCACAAGCGCATCGAGTTCCTCTTTGCAGAATGCACGGCTCTCAAGGAGAATCTTGCAGACGGCGAGTACGTCCTTATTCGTCAGCCACTCACTTGCTGCATGCGTGAGCAGATAGCCGTTACGCACCCGGTCATAGATGATGGATGCCTCCCCCTCGTCAACGCGCGTATCAGCGAGATAGGCACGCAGTTCCTCAATATCACGCTGAATGGTCTTGTCCGTGACAGAGAACTTTTGCGCCATCTCTGCTTTGCGGATAACCTCTCCCCGACTTAGCCGTTCATAGAGACTCAGCAGACGAAAGCCCTTATTCTCTCTGTAGTCAAGCCCCATGATCTTCCCTCATTTCACGTTTATTCTCATATGTCTCCGCTATAGCACGGGATATCACTATGGATTTTGTTTAGCTGTTCAACTCCATTTTACAACAAGCAT